>CAZCQT010000175.1:0-4410 GCA_964500905.1 uncultured Moorellales bacterium | reverse complement strand
GGGTGCTCGGAAAATTAAGTTCCGCAGTGCATGGAAAGGTACTTGCCAAAGACATCATCAACACTTAAACCGGATTCATCTACTTTAGAAAACCAATAATCCACAATTTCCTGTTTTTTAGTTTTAATACTCCCTTTCATATACTTTCCTCCCCCTAAAAAAACACCTGTCACTTTTATTGTTTTCATGGTTTTACTATCCCTTGTAAACCTTGATAATTCATCATAAGGAATTTAATTTTCTGCACTTTATACTTATGTCACCTTTTTCTTTTCCTTAAGGATCTCACCACTCACAATTGATAAGACACGTACTAAACCGCTTATTTACAACGCCTTATGGCTTCCTAAACGGGTAAACAATTTCCAATAGGACTCACCAAATAACCTTGTGCTATTTCGGGGTCAACTTCCACTATTATAATTAAAACACCTTTGTTAGTAGGTACATAATTCCCAATGATAATATCACGGTAACTACAGCAGCCAAAAATGCTAGTAATACCTTTTGATATGGACGTTTCCCTTCTTCTCTAGCTTTTGAAATTTCATCTAAATTTTTTCCTTCGGTAAAAGCTATAATTTCTTTGTATGTTTGAATATCAAATTCTTTTTTCTTTTTTTCTACTAAAAAGGCTACATAGATTGAAACTATAGCTAGGACAACCCAAATAATTATTCCAACCTTGCCCAAAAAATACAACAAAGGCATTGGAGTTAATACCAGTAAACCAAACATAATTGCATAAAGATTGCTAACCTTTTCAAAATCTTTTCTGTCTTTTCCGCTTATTTCCCTTTTCATCTTTTCCACATCTCCTTTGATTAAGATATCAAGGGAGACTCGGAAGATCTCACTCAAACGGATCAGACTATTTATATCAGGATAATTTTTACCATTTTCCCAATTGGATATGGATTGTCTGGAAACATAAATTTTTTCGGCCAATTTTTCTTGGGATATTGCTAATTCATCTCGATACTTTTTAATCTGATTTCCTAGCTCCACCTTTCCTCATCTCCTTTTCTTTTATCCTAGCCAAAGAAGCATTAAGGCGCTATCAAAAGCCTTTGTCATGGGCATATTTTTCACTGTCAAAGATATTTTACAGACAGCTTTCCCCCAGCCTTTTCGGTATTAATCTCAATATAATCATCGTGCTTACTAAAAGGGCGATCATGCTAATAATACCTGTAAGATCCGTATCCAATAGAGCTCTGATACCAGTAGGCTACTAATAATATATACCTCGCCACTAATTCTTTAGCAACTACATGGACATCCAAAATTGCCCGTTTTACGGCAGACATCTTGATTTTTCCCCTTTAAAATGCCTTTGCCTGCTTTGTCTTTCAAAAAATATGACGTTCAAAGCGTCCCGATGCCATTTCTACGCCACTTTCTGCTTAATATTTTCTATTGTAAACAGCTTTCAATGATATTTTTACTATTACCATAAAAATCAGCGTTCCCGCCAGTGTTAAAAATACCGTTTCGTTAAAAAACCCAGAGATAACTATGGCTATCATCATAACGCCGATGATGAAATCAAATCCCGCTCCGCCAATTTTGCCCTTTATTAATTTTTCTCTCTCATCATTTTCTTTGATATAGATTGCTTTTATTTTACTTTCATCTTTTATTGCACCGCGATACTTAATAATTATCCAGAACATTATTGCAAAAAACCCTGCCAGCAGGCCCGCCTGGGCCCCGTGCATAAAATCACTGATGTGACTGGCACTTCCAATCAGACCATATCCCCAATACCAAGTAATAACAGTAAGTAGCAATGCAATTACACTGGAAATGCTTAAAAAAATTATTCTCCTTTTTAATACTTCAATAAACTTCTCCATCACCTTCGCCCCCTTTTTAAATATTCAGATCCACATCCGAGAAATCAAATACGTCCTCAATTGTCAACCCAAAGTATTTTGCAATCTTGTATGCCAACACTAGGGAAGCTGTATATTTTCCTGTTTCTAAGGATGTGATAGTCTGCCTTGTAACACCAACTGCTAAGGCAAGTTCCTCCTGTGACAACTTATTTAGCTTTCTTAACTCCGATATTCGTGTTTTCATGGGCTCCCTCCGTTGTATAGTTCACTTTGCAACTTTAGTATAGTATGCTTTGCATATAATGTCAAACATACTATGCAAGAATCGTGCACCATTTTACGTCAATGTGGGTTGCAAACAAAGTGTAGGGAACAATTGGCCGCTTACAATTAACCCTTTTGGGGTAGAAAATACCTCCCATTTGGTCTATATAGCTGATACATGGTAAAATGAATATATAAAAAGGAAAGGAGAGGTGAATTATGTCAGGACTACCTAATTGTCCAAATTGTAATTCAGAATATACTTATCAGGATAGGAATCTTTATATTTGCCCTGAATGTGCCCATGAATGGACCGAGGAAACCTTAGAGAGTGTGACAGATCAGCAAATAATAAAAGATTCAAATGGCAACATTTTGAATGATGGTGATACTGTAATAGTTACCAAGGATCTACAAATTAAAGGAAGTTCCTCATCCATAAAAAAGGGTACAAAGGTAAAAAATATAAGGCTTATCACTAATCCGGGTGATGGTCACGATATTGACTGCCGAATAGATGGTTTCGGTAATATAAAACTAAAATCCGAATTTGTAAAAAAGACATAAAGGGCGGACGAGCTAGGGGGCAAATGGTGGGTTATGATTAGTATCCGCAAAAAAATCAAACCCCGGGCCCCTTTGTTTACAAGGCTTACCAGGGTTTTTGTCTTCCCAGATGTCAGGGACGGGGTTGTACCACGGCATAAAGAAAAATCAGTTAATCCTGCATTTTTAATGAGTTTTATTCCTTATCTTTATTCGGCACTACCGTAAAAAGTTTTACCATATCACCAAACAACTGTTCATTTTTTATAACTTCCATACCAATAAGTCTAATATTTTCTTTTTTGTTGCTATTAATACTTGTTCCACTAAATTTTACTACTAAGGGGTTAAAAAAATTCATTAGAGGTCCTAACATAATTCCTTTGCTGCGTACATGCTTCAAAAAATAAATCCGCCCGGCCGACAAAGTTCAGTTTTTCCTTCGATTTATGTGCAACACCTTGTGTTGTACCATAACCTAATGCAATAACTATGAAGAGAATTGGGTACGGGCACCGGTTCTCATTCTGTTCTGTAATTTTTTTATTTCCCTGCTTTTACTGAGGCGGCCATAATATATTCTCCCACCCTTAGATTATGTGCCCATTTTTCGGCATATTCTTTTGCTACCACTTGGGTCTTAATATCTATATTAACAAACCCGGCCCTTGCCAAATAATCTTTTAGTTCTTCAACTGAAGAAGCACCGGCAACTCAGCCGCAATAAAGCTTTTCATCTTGTTTCATTTCATCCGACAGCTCTTTAACCCTTACTACATCGGAAACCGCCACTCTCCCGCCTTTTTTCAACACCCTATATGCCTCGTCGTAAACCCTTTGCTTGTTGGGGGATAGGTTTATAACGCAATTTGAAATTATTATATCCCCAATGTTGTCTGCTACAGGAAGATTTTCAATTTCACCCAACCTGAAATCTACGTTCTTATATCCATATTCCCGGGATAAAGTCCTTGATTTGTTTAACATTTCTGGAGTCATATCGACTCCAATTACATACCCATGAGGACCAACCTTTTTCGAAGCTAGGAAGCAATCAAAGCCTGCCCCGCTCCCCAAATCAATTACTGTTTCCCCTGCTTGTATCTCCGCAATTAACTGCGGATTTCCACAACCCAAGCCCATGTTGGCGCCATCCGGAACATTTAACATTTCCTCATCGGTATAGCCTATTTTGCTTGATATTTGTGCGGGAGAATTTTTGATGGTATCGCTACTGCAGCACCCTTCACCTTTCATGCCGTTATCTGCTATCCTGCCGTAGCTTTCACGAACAAAGGTTCTGACATCAATTTTACTGTTGCTACTCATTAACACCACTCCTTAGACTTCTATCTGTACAGCCAAGACATTCATTTCCAGTCTTTAAGGTGGCCGAAATATTACTAAAAAATTCGCTCACTGCCTGTAGGTTTTCCTGATTAATGGTGTATTTCATCCAAATTCCATCACGTCTACTGTTAACGAGACCACTATCATTTAAAATTTTCATGTGGTATGAAAGGGTTGGCTGAGTAATACTAAACTCCTCCAAAATATTACAGGCACAGAGTTCTCCTTCCGTAAGCATATGAAATATCCTGACCCTCGTCACATCTGATAGAGCCCTCATAAACAAGGCATATTTATCATATTCTGATCCCAACAGGATCCCTCCTTTCACAATAATACATATAGATAATTATCTATATGTATTATATCCGAACCGATAGATAGATGTCAATATGGCAAGGGGACACTT
>CAZCQT010000174.1:0-4445 GCA_964500905.1 uncultured Moorellales bacterium | reverse complement strand
GAAGCCGCGCCCCTGGCCAATGTTACGATGGATTTTTATGTCAACTAATGGACATGTGGGAAGAATCTCACTCAAAATCAAAACTAAATCATGGAAATATAGAGTTCAACACACTTGAAGGGAGGTAGACGCAGCTATCGAGAAATATAGTCTCTGGCAGTTGTCGGTTTATTAAAAGGAGGAATTAAATGGCCGAAGAAGCTAAAGGAATACCAAGGCGAGATTTTCTCAAAGGGCTTGGCGTGGGCGTGATCGGCAGCGGTCTAGCTGTTGCCGGAGTATTTACTGCCACTAAAACGGGAATAGTGTCAGAAGTCGGCACCGGAACGGTTAAGGTTGCCGCAGCGCCAGCCAGCGAAGGTTACTTAGTGGTCGACACCCAAAAATGTTCAGGATGTCAATCTTGCATGCTGGCGTGTTCGCTCGTTCATGAAGGCGTTGAAAATACATCGCTTTCAAGGATACAGATACTGCAAAACGGTTTCGAGCGCTTTCCTAACGATATCGTAATTTCTCAATGCAGGCAATGCGTTTACCCCTCCTGCGTTTACGCCTGCCCCACCAATGCTCTTACCTACGATAAAAAGAACGGGGTAAGATTTGTAGACGAAAAAGCATGCATCGGATGTCAGCGTTGCGTCATGGCTTGTCCATTCACACCTGGAAGAGCAATCTGGAATTATGAAAAACAGAATGCTGAGAAATGCGATTTATGCCAGGGGGCTAAATATTTCAGTGAAGACGGTGGCCCTGGCGGCAAGCAAGCCTGTGCAGAAATCTGCCCGATGAGATGTATCAAATTCGTTTCTTATGTACCTATTCAAACCGGAAAATCAGGTTACGACGTCAACTTGAGGACAGCACGCTGGGCTGACTGGGTGCCCAACGTCAAAGCTTCTGTAGCTCCAACTCCAACAGATGGAACCTATTTCGATTATACACCCCCACCGCCTGCCCAATAAACTGATGAGATGGGAAAGGAGAACGTAAGATATGTATGGACATACAGGAAAAATAGCACGTATTAACCTTACCACCAGGCAAATTGGCACCATAGATACAGGTGCCTATGAAAGTTGGGGAGGTGGTCACGGAATCGGCTCTGCTATCTTTTTTGACCTCTGTAAAGACAAAACCATAGATGGTTTTGACCCGGCTAACGTTATTACCATCATGAGTTCCCCGCTGGCCGGAACACTTGCCCCAACAGTATCAAGAACCGAAATCCAGGGGATCGGTGTTACCCCCTACCCGATCGGATGGTTCACCCGTTCCAACTTCGGCGGCCGCTTTTCTGCCATGCTAAAAGCTGCCGGATGGGATGGTATAGTTATAGAGGGAGCTTCTTCCTCACCGGTGTGGATAAATATCGTCAACGATAAAGTAACCATGGAAGACGCCACCGGTCTCTGGGGAATGGATACATGGGCAACCCAGCAGGAAATCTGGCGCCGTGTTGGTGGAGGTTCAGTAAACTTCGATGACTGGTGGGAAGTGGCTGGTTCAAGGGATGCCGGCAGAACCACCCAGCGTCCAGCAGTCCTTGCCAATGGCCCGGCGGGTGACAACCTTGCCAGAAATGGATGTCTTGTTCACGATGGCGGCGCCGGAGCCGGTCAGGGCGGGTTCGGCGGAATATGGGGTTCAAAAAAACTAAAGGCAGTCAGCGTAATAGGAACCGGCCATGTAAAAGTAGCTGATCCAAAATCTCTCATGGATGTTCGGCTCTGGCTTGCCAGAAACCACTATTTGAACGTAGATGACCCGATAAGGCAGCCCAGCACTGGCGGTGTTGGTATGGGAGGGCTGGCCGCTGGCCGCTCAACTCCATCGGTAGATAATGAGCCAAACAGGGTAACCGGGTGTTCTTCCTGCGGCTTCCCCTGCAAGCGCCGCAGCGAAAGCGCCACTTTTAATGATTCCCAATGCGTAGACCAGAACTACTGGTCAGGAGCCGGCCTTTCGGTTCGCGATATGCGCAAAGCTACCGATATGCTTCAAAAAGCCGGTGTAAATGTGTACGATGTTTCCGGTTTCCGCAGCTATATGAATGTTCTTTACCAGCGCGGAGAACTTGGAATCGGCAAAGCCATCGATTCAACTCCGCTTGATTTCAGCCAGTACCAAACACTGAGTTTCGCCCAAAAATGGCTTGACGTTCTTTGCAGAAGAGAGGGAATCGGCAACGACATGGCAGAAGGTGTTATGCGGGCAGCCAAAAAATGGGGGAAACTTGAAGAGGCTTTGGAAACCCGGGACCTCAACTATCCGCAATGGGGTTTCTCGGCACACTGGTCTTTACCCCAGGTAGAGTGGTGTTATGGATCCCTCATGGGAGACAGAGATATCAATGAACACTGTTTCAGTTTCCCGCACTGGACAGCAGCCTATACAGTCGGAGCGCAGAAAGAGGGACTTACGGCTGAAAAGTTTGTAAAGCAGCTAACCGGCAAAATGGTTCCATATGAGGATGATATGTTTATGCTTGATTACAGCTGGAGAAACGGCCGGGAGGAAGTTACCGGCATTTACTCCGAGCACCGCGCCAAGATGATCACATGGCACCGTCATCACACCCGTTTCTGGAAGCAATCTATGCAGTTCTGCGACTGGGCGTTCCCCAACTTCATCAATGTTCAGAATAAAAACATGGAAGGCTGGACGCCGTACTGCGAAGAGCATACCTACAAAGCTGTGATGGGAAAGGACATGTCCTATAGAGATGGTGTTGAACTTGGAAGAAAGATATGGAACCTTGACCGTGCGATATGGGTGATGCAGGGCAGGCATCGCGATATCGAAAAGTTTGCACCGTTTTTCCACAACCAGTTCTTCCAGGCGTTTGGAGCAGTTACCGTTTACCAGGACAACAAGTGGCAGTATTCGATGGAACCTTTCATGCACATAGATGCAGCCAAGTTTGAGAACTGGAAAACCAAGTTTTACAGCCTGGAGGGCTGGAATCCGAATTCCGGCTGGCCTACCCGAAGCACTCTCGAAGGTCTGGGCTTAAAGAAAGTAGCTGATGAACTCCAGAGCGCAGGTAAATTGGGGTAAGAGATAATGACTAGTTTTTCTATCCCCTCAAGAGAACTTGCTGAAAAACTTTTAACCAGGCTGTCCGGGAAAAAGGTTGCAACAGCTTATTCTGCTGACCCGTATTCCGGCTCGACAAATTACTATATCTACAGCCTTGAGGAGATGGCAAGTTTTCTGGATGTTGATATGGGTAGCATTGCGAGTATGGCGGGTACAATACACTTCATCGATCCAGAAGTTCTTGCCGAATGGATAAGAGACGCTTTTGGAGATGACGAGCTGGCAGATGCGATAATAAAACAAACCTCCGCTTACAAAAACTGCCAGGACTCTATTGAATACCATATGAAACAGCTATCTGTCATAAATCCCATAAAAGAGCTTCTTACCCGGCGCCTGGAACAGTGCCGTGAAGTTCTGGGGAAAGAGTCTAAGGTTTAAGGAGGGATTTTCATGGGCAACAAATGGTTCATGATACTGGTCCTGGCAGCCGTGCTGGGTGTAGGTATTTTAATATCTTTTGCCAGTTCCCAGATATACGTATACGAACCGGGATTCTCCGGCTCCTATACCTATAACCTTCTTCTCAACGCTGGCCTTGGGTTAATGCTTGGCGGTGCCGGTTTGGGATTACTCACCGGAGCCATAGTCGGCCTTATCAGCGGGAAAAGCCCTAAGCCAGCAGGCAAGTTAGGTGCCGGTGCACTTTTTGATAACTGGGGCGTATCATTTTGCGCCCTGGCCGGGATTGTGCTTATGGTTACCGGAATAATGCTTGGGGGTGTCTGGAGCCCCCGGCTGGTATCCTCTCTGGGTGTCTATGCGGTAACTTCCAATATGCATATTATTGGTATCGTTATTTTTCTTTTTGGCAGCCTGTTTATCATTGCACGTATGTTTGTATCGGGTGATTACAGCCTTATAAAAACCCTATGGAGAGGACTAAGTCTTAAGAAAAAGTCAGATTACCTTCCGTCATACAGATGGGGAGTTTGGGCGCTTCTGGTAGGTTTTGCCGCCCTGGGTATTAAAGGCTTTTTCTTGGTTGTGGCACACCTTTTCCACTGGCCAAGCATAGTAACCGTGATAGCATCAGACATACACGGGATCCTTGCCCTGATAGCAACCCTGATGGCTATTGCAGCTATCGTCATGATGATTATGGAATCAAATGAAGGCAAAGCCCCAGTACGGCAATCAAGGGCAACGACATAAAAATAAGCAGATTTTAAAAAAAGGGGCATCATTTATTGGGTGAATGCCCCTTTTTTTTACTATAAGTGAGGGGGTATAATTAACTGACAATGGATATTATGCTCATCAATTCCCCTATCAGCAATCCTTCTCCCCATGCCAGCTTAAATCCTCCACTCGGCCTTGCCTATATAGCTTCAGTCCTGCGTAAA
>CAZCQT010000173.1:0-4455 GCA_964500905.1 uncultured Moorellales bacterium | reverse complement strand
GCTATTCTTTCAATAACTCCATTTTTAAGTAGACTGTTTATTTTACGAGAATCGACTTTAAGCTTGGTTAGCTGTGAGGTCTTAAGAATCCCACAATTATCAGCAAATGCCATTTTAAGTTTTTTTGTTTCCATTAATATCACCACTAATTTACCGACGAATCACGAGAACTATCGGTGTTTTAATGTAATTATAGCAAGAATATCTAACTGAAGTCAACACTAATTTGCCGACGAAATGCTAAAATCGTCGGTATTTTAATGCAAATTCAGCCACTAAAATCAGTTGTTTACACCAGTAAGCGACTTTTTTATTTAAAAAATAAGGAGGTACAGCCATGAAAGAATCATTTCAAGACCGCTACAAGAAAACCTGTCAGTTAGCAGAGAGCCATGGCAAGGACTTTGCCCAAATTATTTCAGAATCCTTTGATGACTTAGATAGCCTAGGAGAATATATTGACACCCTCTTCTACATGCACTCTATCTCGGAAGATGAACAATTTGCCTCATTCCTTGGGATGATGTACGAGATCATGGGCATCCAGATGCCTGAAAAAATCGACTGCCATTTAACATCTACTAACTCACCCTTTGTATTTTATAACTGCTTTCTGTCTTCTTTATTAAATAGACTTTGAGTCTTGTGGGAGGTGATTAATCTTGCCCGGAAAAATAACTGCAATTGCTAACCAAAAAGGCGGTGTCGGAAAGACCACCACCTGCACTAATCTAGGTATTGGCTTAGCCAAAGAGGGAAAAAAAGTCTTGCTAGTTGACTGCGACCCTCAAGGAAGTTTAACTATCAGCCTGGGTCACTCCCAGCCTGACCAATTACCTATTACATTGTCTACAATCTTATCTAAGGTTGTAAACGAAGAAAAGATATCTCCCTATGAAGGGATTTTAAAGCATGAGAAGGGAGTTGATTTAATACCTGCAAATATTGAACTCTCCGGTTTAGAAGTATCTCTAGTAAATACAATGAATAGGGAGAAAATCTTAAAGGCCTATTTAGATTCTCTAAAGCCAACTTATGACCATATCCTTATTGACTCCATGCCCTCTTTAAGTATGCTAACCATTAATTCTTTGGCTGCTGCCGATAGTGTTCTTATACCTGTACAAGCTCAATACCTTTCTGCCAAAGGCTTAGAGCAACTTTTACAGACCATAAATAAGATAAGAAGGCAGATAAATCCTAAGCTAAAAATTGAGGGAATTCTTTTGACCATGGTAGACAGAAGAACCAATGAAGCTAAGGAAATAAGCTCACTGCTTAGAGAAACCTATGGAAGTAAATTAAAGGTCTTTAATACCACCATCCCTCATTCTGTCCGTGCAGCTGAAACTGCCTCCTATGGCAGAAGCATTTTTGCTCATGACCCCAAAGGCAAAGTCGCCGAAGCCTATGGAAATTTAACAAAGGAGGTGCTAAAGCTTGAAATCCAAAGAAAAAAATCTAAATCTGACATCCTACGATGATATCTTTAAAACTGAAGAAAGCCGTGAAGATGCCCAAAGAGAAAAAATAATTGAAATCCCATTAAAGGACCTACATCCCTTTAAAAACCATCCCTTCAAAGTCAAGGATGATGAATCCATGCTAGAAACTGCAGAGAGTATTAAGGAACATGGAGTATTAGTGCCTGCTATTGCCAGGCCAAGGGAAGACGGCGGTTATGAGCCGATAGCCGGACATAGACGTAAACGAGCTAGTGAGTTAGCAGGCATAGATACCTTGCCTATTATAATAAGAAATCTAGATGATGACGAAGCCACTATTATTATGGTTGACAGCAATATTCAAAGAGAAAATATTCTTCCCAGCGAACGAGCCTTTGCCTTTAAATTAAAAATGGATGCAATAAAACGACAGGGACAACGTACTGATTTAACTTCTACGCAAGTTGCACAGAAGTTATCTGCACAAATAGTAGGTGATGATGCAGGTGTGAGCAAAGATCAAGTTAGAAGGTTTATCCGGCTAACAGAACTTGTCACACCATTATTAGATATGGTAGATGCTAAAAATATAGCCTTTAATCCAGCTGTTGAACTATCCTTCTTAAAGCCTGAAGAACAGCACCAGCTATTGGATGTTATGGATATGGAACAGGCTACCCCCTCCCTATCTCAAGCCCAACGCTTAAAGAAATTCAGTCAGGATGGCAAGCTAACCTTTGATGTTATGGCAGCTATTATGTCTGAAGAGAAAAAAGGAGAAATCGAAAAGGTAACCCTAACAGGTGATAAACTCAAAAAATACTTCCCTAAAACCTACACTCCCCAGCAGATGGAGGAAACCATCATCAAACTGCTGGAAACCTGGTCTAGAAAAAGGCAGCAATCCTTAGAAAGGTAAGGGCTAAGCACTTCACAGGAAGTGTTTTTTTATGAAAGGAGGAATGCGAATGGCGGTCTTTCGGGTGGAAAAAACAAAAGACTATACTGTTATGTCAAACCATCATCTTAAAAATAAGAGCTTATCTTTAAAAGCTAAAGGCCTTCTCTCCCAGATGCTCTCCCTTCCAGAAAACTGGGACTACACCCTAAAAGGCCTTTCTATAATCAACAAGGAAAGTGTTGATGCAATCAGAGAAGCAGTTAAAGAATTAGAAGGGGAAGGATATGTTATCCGAACTAGAAAGCGTAATGAAAAAGGCCAGCTTACCGGAACAGACTACACTATTTTTGAAAAGCCCTATAAGGAAAAAATAGATGAGGCTACTTCCAGCGAGGATTTTGCTACATTGGATAAACCTACATTGGAAAATCCAAGGCTGGATAAACCTATACAGGATGAACCACTATTGGAAAATCCAAGGCAATTAAATACTAAAGAAACAAATATAGATTTATTAAATAAAAAAGGAGGAGGTATTACTAATCCATCAATCCCTTATCCATCAATCTATAAAAGTGATGAAAAGGATGAGATTGAATCTGCAACCACTATCTTAAAAAACCAGATCAAAGAAAATATTGAATATCACTTTATGGTGGATCGCTTTAGAAAAGACCGGCTGGATGACATTGTAGATATTATGGTGGAAACCTTAAGCTCTAAAAGAGAATATATAACTGTGGCCGGGGACGAATATCCTGCTTCACTGGTAAAAGAGCGACTAGAGCGTATCAATAGCAGCCATATAGAGTATATTTTTGATTGTCTGGATAAAAACACAAGCTATGTCCGTAACATAAAAAAATATTTACTTACAACCCTCTTTAACGCCCCATCCACAATGGATAGCTATTATGCAGCCCTAGTAAACCACGATTTATATGGAGATGACTCCCGATGGTAGAAAGATAATCCATCAGGAGTTTTTTTATTTTAAAGAAAGGACGAAAGAAAATGAAAAGACCTTTAGCTTATATTTCAGCCTCCTGGACTGAAGACAAAAGAGAAAATGAGGAAATAGCTTCAAAATATTGCCGGCAGATATTTGAGGCAGGTTATAATCCCATCTGCCCCATCCTTCTTCTAGCAAGCTTTGTTGATGAATCCATCCCGGCAGAGCTTAAGGCTGCACAGGATATTGCCCAAGTATTTGAGGAAACAAAAAGAATAGAGGCCAATTATAGACGACAGCTCTATAGAAACAAGGCTCATTATTCACTTGATAGGAATGATGGGATAGAAAACGATGCATTTTTTGTATCCCTATCCCCATATGAAATTTATGAGCGTAAAGTGTCCCAGGAAGAGTTATATGCAGCTATTTCTAAATTGACTGACATTCAAGCAAAAAGACTCTATGCACATTATTTCCAAGGCATGAGCAAGTCTGATATTGCCCGTGCAGAAGGTGTTAGCGTCAAGGCTGTTTGTAAATCAATAAAGCTAGCTCTTTTGGCTTTAGAGAAAGAACTTAAAAATATTTAAGCTTTAGGGTTCAAAAATCCATTAAAAATGTCATGGCTTATGAGAGGGTCTTTTATCTTCTCTTAGAAAATGGACTTTGAAAATTGAATAAAAAGGTAGCTGGATACTTTTGATGTATATGCCGAAAGGAGAAGCCCAGCAGCAGGTGCGCCGTGACCTTTATAAGAGAGCGATAATCACCTTTGCTGCAGCTGAAAATTGCAACTTCAGTGGCCACGACCCTATACATCAGATAATGATACTTCCGTATAGTCACAGTCCGGGCGTGAAAAAACCGTCGCAGGCAATGAGTACGGCTCGCCATCAGAATGGGGGGAGGTGAAATTCCTATGAAACGCTTTGCCAGCGTTTGTCCAGCTTATCTGAGAAACATTGATAAATATAATAGGCAGCCATGTCATAAAAGTCATATACGAATTGATTAATAAATATAGGCATGGCTGCCTTAAAAAAGAAAAGGAGGAGTTTTCATGAGCAATACTTTATCCGGCAAAGATGCCTACAGCCTTATGCTAAAGGAATATCCTGATGTATTAGATATCAATCAAATGTGTGATATTTTAG
>CAZCQT010000172.1:0-4508 GCA_964500905.1 uncultured Moorellales bacterium | reverse complement strand
CTTTTTTGGTTAACTTTTTTTTGACAAAGCGTAGGTCGGTTACAAAACTTAATTATCCCATCAGCCACCTCCCTAATGCAAATTCGCACTATCACATGTTAAGAAAAACCTGCCGCCTGGATAAGTTTTTTTCGTTATAACTAAGTTAGAGGTTAAAAAATTTCTTGGCATATATATAAATAATGTTCAGGAAAGTAACTATAAAAAAACGTATAATATAATTATAAAAAAATATTTATATGGCTTTAGCAAAACAATTATTTATCATTAATTAAGGTATTTAAGGGGAAGGGTAATATTGAAGCTGCTTCCCTCGCCTAACTTTGTTTCCACTTGAATTGAACCATTATGCTCTTGTAAAATCCAGCCGGCAATGCTTAATCCCAAACCAAAACCGCCTTCTTCTCTTGAGCGGGCTTTATCAGCACGATAGAATCTATTGAAAATCAGTTCTTTTTCCCCATCAGCCAAGCCAATGCCGGTATCTTTTACTTTAATTAAAGCTTCATTTTCTTTGCCAACTAGGGAAACGAATACTTTGCCGCCGGAAGTGGTATATTTTAAGGCATTGTCTAAATGAATTAACAAAAGCTGCCTAATTCTGAATTCATCGCCGAAGAAGAAGATATTATTCTCAATTTTTTGTTCAAGCTTAATGTTTTTATGGACGAAAGAAGCCCTCATTTCTTCAAGAACATCATTAACTGTTTTTGACAAATCAAAATATGCTTTTTGAAATTCTATTTGGTTGGCATCTTTTTTTGCAAGAAATAATAAATCGTTGGTCAGCCTTGACATCAGCTCTGTTTCACTATGAATATTGTTAAGCCATTTCATATTGTCTGCTATATTGCTGTCTTTGTTTGAAATAAGCACATCAATATTAGCCTGGATTACCGATAGGGGCGTTCGGAGCTCATGGGAAGCATCGGCTATAAAATCTTTTTGTTGCTGCCAAGATTCCTTGACCGGAATCAGGGATCTGCCGACTAATAACCAATTAATTATTCCCAGCATTAGAATGCTGAAAAGATTCAAAGCGATTAGAGTGGTCAAAAGATTTGCTAAAAAAGATATTTCCCTGTCGATATTTATAAGTACTTGGACAACGCCTTTTTGCCCGTTCTTTTCTACGGGAACAGATAAAATGCGAATTTTACCTCTGTTCTCCACATCCAAATCAACATGGAAGGTACTATTCGTAATCAGTGCCTTTTCGGCATAGCTTCCGGTGAGTTTATCAAAAGCACTGCCGCTTTGTGTTATGGGAGCCAAAGAATAATTGGTGATATCCAAATGTTCATCGCGTAAAATATAAATACAATTAATTGGGACGGCAGGTAACTCGCACAGGCTTTCAACCCGTTCCGCAGCACTGGCCAAATTTTTATCCAGCCGATTAAAAACATGTTTATCCATCAGGATATATATAATAATTGAGAATATAAACAGGAACAGGATTAAAATAACAGTATTATAGATAGTTAGTTTGATTCGCAGTTTATTAATCATTTTTGTTTTTCCTCAATAGATAACCGATATTGCGAACGGTTTTTATTTCTATACCGGAATCCTTGCCCAGTTTTTTTCTTAAATAGTGGATATAAACCTCCACATTGTTTATCATAATATCAACATCATAACCCCAAATTTTATCTAAAATTTGCTCCCGGGTAAAAACCTGTTCCGGTCTTCTCATAAACATTTCTAAAAGTTGTCCCTCTTTGGCAGACAAAATATATTCTTTGCCCTTTACTTTAAGAGCCTGATTTGCACAATTATAAACTACATTTCCGTGTATGAGTTTATCTCCATCATATTCCCGGGCTGCTCTTCTAGCTAAGGATCTGATTCTGGCTATTAGCTCGGCACTGGCGAAAGGCTTTATTAGATAGTCATCCGCACCTAATTCAAGCCCTCTAACACGATCTTCAATAGAATCCTTAGCTGTTAATAACAAAACTGGGGTAAGATTATTTGAGCTTCGTAGAATTTGCAGAATATCCAGCCCATTTCTTTGGGGCAGCATAATATCCAAAACTATAACATCATAAATTGGCTTTAAGCCGAGCTCCAGCCCAATATTGCCATCACTGGCGATGTCGGCAAAAATATTTTCCTTCTCCAAAAGATAAAATAACGCATCAGTGAGCTTTTTATTGTCTTCTATTAATAAAACACGCATTTCTATGGCCCCTTAGTATTGTTTTTGAAAAAGATCGGAACATAAATTTATTATATCAATTATTGATACCTATAGGGCTGATAGATTTCCATTTACAAGATACCTTACTAAGCTTAAGGTTTTCTTAAAATTGATCGATATTTTTAAAATATGATGAAAAAGGAGCCAATTTAGTTATAATGAAAGAAACTCTAATAAATTTAGGAGGTATTTTTATGCGTGAGCTTCCCTTCCCATCAATAACAGGAATACGAGCGGGGCATGCCCAGGACTTGGAAAACGGTACAGGCTGCACAGTGGTGCTGTGTGAAAAGGGGGCTGTGGCGGGGGTAGATGTGCGGGGAGGTGCTCCCGGCACCAGGGAAACAGATCTATTAGATCCCAGCAATTCTGTTGAAGGGGTACATGCTGTTTTTTTGACCGGGGGCAGTGCCTATGGGCTAAATGTAGCCGGCGGCATTATGAGGTATTTGGAAGAAAGAGATGTGGGCTATGACACAGTTATAGCTAAGGTGCCTGTTGTGACAGGTGCGGTTTTGTTTGATCTGATCGCTGCCAATCCTCAAATCAGACCTGACGAAAAAATGGGTTACCAAGCCTGTCTTAATGCTAAAGAAATGGGAGAAGATTTTGAAGAAGGTTCTATTGGAGCGGGAACCGGGGCAACAGTGGGTAAATTTTTAGGACCACAATTTGCCATGAAGGGCGGTTTAGGTGCCATTGCTTATCAAGTAGGTGAATTAAAGGTGGCTGTGGTAACGGCTGTTAATTCCTTGGGAAATATTTATGATCCGGCTGCGGGAAAGCCCTTGGCCGGGATGCTGGATGCCGATGGGAAAACTATTATCAGTGTGGAGGAAGCAATTTTAAAATCTGCTGAAGCTGCTGCCAAAAACAATCTCTTTGGCGGTAATACCACTATTTCCATTATTATCACCAATGCTCAACTAACCAAGGCTCAAGCAAAAAAAATTGCCTCCATTGCTCATGATGGCTATGCTCGTACCATCAAGCCATCTCATACCTTTGTTGATGGGGATACAATCTTTGTCATGGCCACCGGAGAAATAGAGGCGGATTTGAATTTATTGGGTGTTTTAGCTACTAAAGTCATAGAAACATCAGTAATCAGAGGGGTGACAAAAGCAAAAACCATGTATGGGTTTAAAGGCTTGGCCCTTTAATTTATGTTACGGGGAAGGAGATCCTGTCATTGAATGAAAAATCGGGGGAAAGAATTAGAGAGATAATCGGTGGGGCAGTTGTTATTTTAGTGGGGATACGGATTATTTTGTTGGCTATACTCTTCCTTTTTCGAGAATACCAGGCCATTTTAAGGGGCTTTTATGGGGCCGATAGGATTGGCGGAGTAATTATGCAATCCTTCTATCAGCCGATTTTTGCTCAAATAGTGGTTTTGGCGGGGGTTCTATTTATCGTAGGCGGATTTGGTTTTTTGATTCGTAGAAAATGGGCCTGGCTGGTAGCTTTTATCGGTAGTATTATTGGTGTTTTTGGCTCATTTTTATTGATGATGTTCTCCTTAATGATCTCAGAACCTGTCTGGCACGTTCAAAGCTTTCCTTTATGTGGTGCGGTTTGGGTGCTTTTGGTAACCTATCTTCGTAATCACAATTGGAAACAGGTTGTATTCAGTCTTATAAGCGGAATGGCCATGATGATGACTTTTATGAACGGCAATGCTTCTTATAATAAAATATTGGAGGGCCATTATAAATTGGCTCTTGCTAATCCGGATATACCTCATGTGGGCATGATAAAAATGCTGACCTGGAGTAACCCCGTATTGCTTTATCAAGCTGTTCAGCCAATCCTTTGGCTGGCTGCCACCGGATTTTTAGTGGTCAGTATTGCAGTTTTATATCGCCAAAACTGGGCTTTGCCCATTGGCTTGGGGGCCTCAATCATTTCCATCATAGCAGCAACTCCCGTGGCCTATATTGACACCACAGTGGGCAATGTAGGGGAAAGGCTGTCCATGTTTGCCTTAGCTCCTGTAATATCAGTGGTGGTTTTAATTATGCTGCTTGCTTTCAGGGAAAAAATCTGGACATAATGGGGCTAGCCATCGGAAGACATCGTTCAGATGTCAAGGGGAACAGATGTCAAGGGGACAGGTGTTTTGTCATCTTATAAAGGATGTCAAGGGGATAGGTGTTTTGTCATCTTGTAAGATGACAAAACACCTGTCCCTCTGGCAAGTCTCTGGCAAGTAAAGCAACTTATGGAAATTATATGAAAAGTATGATATGATTGTGAAAAGCCGTACAGGCAATAATATTTAAAGGGAGGAAAAGAGCAT
>CAZCQT010000171.1:0-4526 GCA_964500905.1 uncultured Moorellales bacterium | reverse complement strand
AGTAAACCAACAATTAATATCCTTGTAAGTTTCACTGCGACACCCCCTGATCAATAGCGATTTCAACATCATTTATCATTGACTTGTCTTTGAAATCAGTAATAATTGAAGCGGCAAAACTATCTTCTTTTAATTCCACAGCCCACTTGCCATCCGCTTTAAATAAGTCAATTAAGCGCCATACCAGGAAGGCTGCCAACAAAATCAAAATTGTTATTAAACCAAAATCCATTAAAAGCATTAAGGTGTTAGTTACAGATTGCTGCATAAATTCAGAAACATATAGCCTCTTCATTTCATATTGTGTTGCCGCTGCAAAAGCAACGTTAGATCCAATAATCAGCAACCAACCAGTCCACTGACGAACCTTGCCTTTTACGCCCATTCTGTCTGCAACATAGGAGAGTACTAAAACTGCGATAATAGCGGAAAGAATGTGCCAGTGACCGGACAACTCAATTCGTTCATCCCGATGGGGCCAAATCCGGAAAATTTGTTCCAGCCTGACAGCCATAAAAATTCCGATACCACTAACGTTGAAGTTCATAAAAATCATTTGCCAAAGGATGCCGAACTTCAGAGGATCGTGGAATAAAGCCATAAGTCCCTGCCAGAAGGTAGGCTTTTTGATTCCCTGCTCATCAAGGCGTTCTCTGGTAATCTTAGGTAAGCCATAGATAACCAGGAACAAGCCGCCTAACATAGAAAAGACTGCTCCGGCATATACAATAACGTGAGCTGCTTCAGTCCAAATAACAGATAAGGAACCTGTAGTCAACACAATACTTCCGACGATCATACTGGGCATGGAAAGCTTGTGCCAAATACCCTTCATATCATACCATCTGCCAAAGACCAAGGTTACCACAATACCAATCAGGGCCAGCATAATGTGCAAGTGACCCACAATGGCCTTCATTTGGTAGGTTTTAAAGGGATAACGGATGGTATCCTCCGCTAAGAAGGCTTCAAATCCATTGCTGAAATAAGCGCCGGCCCAGGCCCCGACTGCCGCGGAACCCAAGGTTGCAACTACAACCGTAAAGAAAGCTGCCCTTTCCATATCAAAGCCCGATTTTAAATGAGAATACTCGGAGCCGGGCTCCAGATAGTAGTCCTTATTCCAGGGCCAAAGGGCTATTGCCAATAAAATACCGACAAAATACATCAAGCTCATACCGGCAACATAAACTGCGTGAAATGTCCAGTTATGACCCCAATAAGCAAAGCCAAAACCGAAAACCATGATAATCATGTAAGAAAAAGTGGCCAGATTATTAATTAATGTTTTGTAGCCCTTCTTCATCGGTACATGGGAAGTAATTAAATACGCACAAATAGCACAAACGATCATAGCAATACTATGATACATCATAACCAGGCGGCCTTCCCGCTCTTTTTCGATCATATCCATATTCAGCAAATCAATGGTAATATCCTTGACGCCAATTTCCGCCAAGGGACCGGATAGGGTTCCCCAGACGGCCGCGATAATACCAATGAATGCTATCGCCATAAGTATTAAGCCTTTTGTTGTGGTAAAAAGATACTTAAGGCGATCTTTAAATTTCGACATCAAACAACACCTCTTTCCTGATTTTTACCGGACAACTGATTTTAACCTTTAACACTGTCCAATTATCAGCCGGTTTTCCATCCCCCATTACTCCAAAACAATTAGAAACGACAGATACAGACAACATTATTGGAGCAAAGCATTTCCGGGAACTTTTTTCAGGCAGGCTAAGTAGTTTAGCCACGAGATATAAAATAGCCAAGGTATCCCTCTTGCAATTAAGTTTAATTCCTAAAAATTTACCCAAACTTCTACTACCCAACATTTCCCTTTGTGATAAAAAATGTCAAAGAGTTGACGCAAAATCGTTAAACACCAACCGGTACTTGCTAAAACAAATCTAACCATTGCTACCCTTTTGTTAAAAAATTAACAAATTAAGAGCGAAAATTTCCTAAACCTATTAAATGGGTAATGGTTTAGGGGCCGATCTAAAAATCGTGGGTTACATAAATTACAAATTGCAAGGGAAGGTTTTTATTGCTAATACCACTAGCCTACCTCTCGTACTGAAACAGTTCTAATTCTGCGAATTTAGTTAAAAGCTCCGGAGCCAATACCCCAATTGTTCAGATCCCCCCTTCTAAAGGTTCTATAGAAACTCCCTTATAATATATCATTAATCTTGCTCTGGATGATTTGCCTAAAGTCAAATAAATTGCATATTTGCACTTCACAGAAAAGAAGACTGTTTGAAAACAGCCTTCTTTTTAAATAGTATTAATCAGAGAAATCTTTTTAATTTTAAATAAAAACCATCAGCAGCATGGCACCCATCATATACAAAGAAGCTATTTTAAACATCCTCATATCCAGTGTTGGGGATGGGTTTTTAACGTAGATCACCGCAAATGAAATCAGTGCCAGGCTAATTAAAGCAAGAGTAATTTGCAAATATCCCTGCATACCAATTAGATATCCTGCAAAAATCATGCATAAGCTAGCCAGCACTGCAGAGATAGCTATTAAAATCCTAGTAATATTGACTCCATATACCGATGGAAAGGTCGGTACATCTGCCTGATTATAATCACGGGCATATTTAATACTGAAAGTCATAATATGAATTGGTATCCAAAGCAAAATCGCCATTGCTAATAAAACACCAATAAGGTCAATCCCCCCTAAGCCGAGGGTCCTGCCCGCTAAAATCGGCATGCCTCCCGCTATTCCTCCAAAAATTATAGAATAAGGGGTTCTTCTCTTTAGCATTAGAGAGTAGACTACAACATTAGTCAATAAGCCGCCTAAAACAACCCATCCATATAAGGGGTAGACATGGAAAGACCACACAAGGCCCAAAACTGACAGTAAAATTGCAAAGCTAAGTCCTTCTTTGAAAGTCAAAACACCTGTCGGAAGGGGCCTTTTAGTAGTTCGATCCATCTTAGCATCAATATCACGATCAATGACCATATTCAGAACAGTAGCACCGCTGATGGCTAGAAATAAACTAGCCATCAGCGGTAATTCTATTTTCCAACCACTTATAGGACAGGAGGCAGTACTAAAACCGGCCCAACCTGTTAAGACTAAGAGTAAAGTTTGTTTGTCTTTGATCAGACTCCAATATGCTTTGAACTTAGCACCAAGGGATACGGGCGATTTAGGACTCCGCTTACCGGTAATAATAGTTTGTGTTTCCATAAGCATTTCCTCCTTCCGAAGCATTAATTTAAATGTCTCTTACGCATCTGAAGCCAACATTGGGATTGACATATTGTGGAGGTGCACTGTTTCTCTTCCAAATGCGTGCGTCAACCTCATAGGTATTTTTATGTCCGCCCTTTATAATTCGGTCGTGAAGCCCAAGCCACAGATCTCCTATCCACTCAGCCACATTACCACTCATATCATAAACTCCATATGGACTATGGGAATCAATTGTTTGAAATGCACCATAAGCTTTTCCGTTATAGAAACCTACAGGAGTAGAATCACTCCAACCACTTTTTACTTGGAAGGGACCGCCGCTTTTGTAAAAATTAGCATTCGCCTTTGTTATCTTTTCGCCCCAAGGATAAGGGCGGTTATCTTCCGTACCGCGTGCCGCTTTTTCCCATTCCAATTCCGTAGGCAAACGATATCCATAAAAATCCGCATAAGCTTTTGCTCCAAACCAGGTAACCATTGTTACCGGGTGATTGTCATAATACTCCTTGGGAACAAAATGTTTGCCATCATAATTTATTCTGGATGCCGCATCTTCAAAAGGAATAAAAACATAATCCCCGCTAGGTATTTTTTCTTCATGTCTACCTTCATTATACTCATCGCCTGCATAAAAGCCAAATACAGCATTTCCCTCATAATGAATATGTCCGCCAAACAAGTGGTCATATTCCTCAGTGCTTTCGCCGGGTGCAATCCTAATAAGTCCAGCCTCCATGGCTTCATTGAGGAACCCGGCATATTGGGCATTGGTTACCTCTGTTACCATTATTTCGTAGTCGTAATCAATAACCACAGGTTCGTCAAACTGCCCTGTCAGAAAAACACCTGCAGGCACTAAAGCCCAAGATTCAGGATTAATACCTGATTCCGTAAATTGGCTAAGTCCCTCAGGAGCTTCCGGTATTTCTCCGCAACCGGCTAAAAGTCCCAATGCAAGCAAACCAACAATTAACAGCCTTGTAAGTTTCACTGTGACACCCCCCGATCTACCGCAATTTCAACAACAGCAACAGATTTGTCTTTAAAATCGGTGATCATTGAAGCTGCAAAGCTATTTTCGGCAAGCTCTTGAGACCACCTACCCTCCGCTTTAAACAAATCAATTAAACGCCATACAAGGAAGGAAGCCAGTAAAACCAATACAGTTCCCAGCCCTATATCCGCCAAAATCATCAGAGTATTAACCATGGGCTGTTGCATAAAATCGTTAACAAAAAACCGTTTCATTTCGAAAATTGTCATTGACATAAAGGCAATATCAGAACCTATTAAAACA
>CAZCQT010000170.1:0-4532 GCA_964500905.1 uncultured Moorellales bacterium | reverse complement strand
TAGCGTCCGATGCTCCACCGGTCAGTTTCAAGGTGGTAATTTCCACTAACAAATCTTCCGCCTGGGGTAAAAATTCATGTAAAGGGGGGTCCAACAAACGAATACAAACAGGAAGTCCCGCCATTACTTGAAAGATACCGTAAAAGTCCTCCTCCTGCATTGGCAATAATTCAGCCAGGGCTTCCTCTCTTTCAGGAAGAGTTCCGGCAAAAATCATTTTTTGAACAGAGGGAAGCCTTTCGGGGGCCATAAACATATGTTCCGTTCTGCAAAGCCCTATCCCTTGTGCTCCAAACTCTCTTGCCTTGGCAGAATCCTGGGGATTGTCCGCGTTTGCCCTCACATCTAATGTTTTTATTTCATCTGCCCAAGTAAGCAGGGTGTTAAATTCTTCGCTTAATTGGGGCTCAATCATGGGTATTTTCCCCGCCATTACTCTTCCGGTACCGCCATCTATGGACAAAATATCGCCTTTTTTAAATGTCCTGCCATTAACCTTGATTTCCTGTGCGGTATAATCTATTTTAATTGCCTCGCAACCGCTGACACAGGGTTTGCCCATTCCTCTGGCTACTACTGCGGCATGGCTGGTCATTCCGCCTCTGGAAGTGAGAATCCCTTGGGCAGCTACTATCCCGTGAATATCGTCCGGGGTAGTCTCCATTCTGACTAAAATGACTTTTTCGCCTTCCTGTCCCAAAACTTCCGCTTCATCAGCGGAAAATACAACAAGACCGGAAGCAGCTCCAGGGGATGCAGGTAAACCGGTGGCTAACAGGTCAACCTGAGCTTGAGGATCAATCCTTCTATGCAGTAATTGATCCAATTGAGCCGGTTCTATTCTCAATAGTGCTTCTTCTCTGGATATTAAACCCGCGTTTTCCATTTCTACAGCAATGCGAATGGCAGCTTGGGTTGTTCTTTTTCCCGTTCTGGTCTGTAACATAAAAAGCTTCTTTTTTTCTACTGTAAACTCAATATCTTGCATTTCACGATAATGTTTTTCTAAAAGCTCACAAATATCTATAAATTCTTGATAAACCTCAGGCATGACTTGCTCCATACTGGCAATTGGCTGGGGAGTTCTGATGCCTGCTACAACATCTTCCCCTTGAGCATTAATCAAATATTCACCATAAATTAAGTTTTCTCCGGTGGATGGATTACGGGTAAAGGCAACTCCTGTCCCGCTATCATCTCCCATGTTGCCAAAAACCATGGATTGCACATTAACCGCTGTACCCAAATCATCAGGAATTTGGTGAATTTTTCTGTAGACAATTGCTCTTTGATTATTCCAGGAGTTAAAGACTGCTTTAATAGCCATAATCATCTGTTCATATGGTTTTTGAGGAAAATCCTTTCCTGTTTTCTGCCTTACCAGCTTTTTATATGATAAAACCAAAGCCCTTAAATCTTCAGGTGAAAGTTGGTTGTCGAATTCTAAATCTTTGTTTGCTTTTACTTCCTCTAAAATTCCTTCAAATTCGAAATGAGGGATTCCCAGCACAACATCGCTATACATTTGAATAAACCGACGATAGCAGTCAAAGGCAAATCTTTCGTTATCGGTGGCTTTCGCCAAGCCCTCTACGGCTTGGTCATTAAGACCCAGGTTTAGAATGGTATCCATCATGCCGGGCATGGAAATTGGTGCCCCGGAACGGACTGAAACCAATAAGGGGTTATCCAAATCGCCAAAGCTCTTGCCTGTGGTCTTCTCCAATTCCAACAGGGCAGTTTGCAGTTGCTCCTCTAATCCAGTGGGGAAATTACCCTCTCCTGCCAAATACTCATTACAAGCCTCCGTGGTAATAGTTAATCCCGGCGGCACAGGAAGGCCAATGCCTGTCATCTCGGCTAGGTTAGCTCCTTTGCCTCCCAATAAGTTTTTACCTTTTCCCTGTCCTTCTTTAAACGAAAACACATACTTTTTACTTGCCATGCCTTTCCCCCCTGTAATAATACTCCAAAATCTTACTAGCTGTTTCTTCCACCGCTTTATTGGTTACGTCAATAATAGGGCAACCAAGCTTTTTCATAATTCCTTCTGCATATTCCAATTCAAGCAAAATTCTTTTTAGATTAGCGTAATCTGCATCGGCTGTAAGGCCTAAGGTTTTCAGTCTTTCCGTCCGAATTCCATTTAAAAGGCTGGGATCAATAGTTAGCCCAATAATCTTGCCCTTGGGCAAATTAAATAGTTCCTCAGGCGGCTTAATTTCGGGCACTAGAGGTACATTGGCTGCTCTAACTCTTTTATGGGCCAAGTACATACAAACCGGTGTTTTAGAGGTTCTGGATACGCCAACAAGTACAATATCTGCTCTTAATATGCCCCTTGGATCCTTACCGTCGTCATATTTAACTGCAAATTCAACGGCCTCAACTTTGCGAAAATATTCTTCGTCCAGTTTTCGCAGCAGACCGGCTTTTCGAACCGGGCTTTCTTCCACGGCCTGGGACATAATCTCCAAAATGGGTCCCATAATATCTACGGTGGAAACATTATGTTTTTTAGCCGCCAAAATAACCTCGTTTCTAAGCTCCTCTATCACAAGGGTATAGGCAATAATACTATGGGTTTCGGCGGCTTCTGCCACAATTTCGTGGATAAAACCTAGGTCATCCACATAGGGCACCCGAATAATTTCTATTTCAGTATCAAAAAACTGACTTGCTGCGGCCCGCACTACGAACTCGGCAGTTTCACCTAAGGCATCTGATAAAACATAAACCCTAAGTTTTTGATGGGTATCGGTAATATTGCACCACTCCTTCTCGGAACATCTATTACTTCAATAATTATGTACTGCAATACTATTTATTATAGCTTATCTTTAAATTAATTTCTTGATATTTTTGAAAAACCCTGCTTAACTCTTTAATTAATGGTTAGTGAAAAGGCGGGAATCAAAAAGGGCACCGAACAACTTCAGCGCCCTTTTCATTTTCAATTATCATTTTTCTTCTGCCGTACCCCAACCGGTAAGCATGGATTTTACATGAGGCCAAATACCTTCCCCAAAGGTCAACATGTAGATATGCCCCAGCAAAAATACAACAAAAGCAATCGCTCCGATTATATGCAGGAATGCCACGGGTGCAAGGCTATAACTAAAGCCGGCAGCCAGCAAATCATGATAATAATAGTATAAGCCGCCGGTAATACCCATAAAGGGCAGCAAACCCATCATAATCAGGAGATAGGTTAGGCTTTGTAACGAATTCAGCCTTCTTTCCGGGGTTCTCTTATGAGGATGCTGTTCCCCCTTAAACACTCCTACTAAATAATACTTGGCTACCGGTAGAATCTTTTCCCGGGAGGGAATAAATTGTCTCCATTGCCCTGTTATAATATACCAGAAGAAAGCAAAAACAAACAATACGGCCAGCACGGAAAAAATCCTGTAGTGAACCTTGACTGCTCTTTCAAACCCCAAAACAGACCAGAAACCATATATTTCAAAACCGGTAAGCACTAAGCCAACAATTGACAAGGCTTGTAACCAATGCCAGAAACGTTGAAAAGAAGAATAGTATCGGACCTTATTTTCCATTACTCTTTTCCCCCTTTGTGCTTATTATTAACAAATCTTAAGCTGCCGTGCCCTACCGCCGCAAACAAGGTACCCAAAAAGGCAATTATACCGAAACCTGTTACAGCCGGCCATTTATTAGTCCCCGGTATATAACAGCATTCCAACTCCGCCAAACGTCCATTTTCACTATGGCAATCTATGCAAGCTAGTGCATCCTCTTTGGGAGCCACCATATGTTTAATGGGCCAATACATCATTGTATCAATAAAATCATATTCTCCGCTAAAGGATTCCCCGATATAGTCTGAACCGGCCTGCAAAGCCTTCTCCCAATCAAAATTACTCCAGAAAGCCGTATCGTCATTTCCCGCAGTATGAATATTTAACAGTTTTTTAAATTGCACATCATAAGGCTGCTTGCTGTGCATCACCTTAAAGGGCCAGATACGGGAATTAGGATCATCATATCCACCCCTTACTGTATTAATAGAAACCGATCCATTAGTGTCTTCTATTTCGTCGCTCGGCAAATGATAGATTAGTTGTCCGTCAAACCAATGGTATTCCGGAATAATATTTTTATCATAAACAAAATCACCTTTTTTGCTATCATAAATAATACGCCCCTGCTCATCCTTAATAATAAAAGGCTTCTGGTTTTCATCTAATTTGCCGGCGGTGGACCAATCCCAAGATATTTTAGTAGGAACACCCCCCCGAGAGAAGGTGGGAATATGACAAGTTTGACAAGCAATTTTATCACTATGTTGATTAAGCCTTATATTTTGGTGGGCCTCAAGGCCATGACAGGCTTCGCAGGTGATATAAATTTCGGGATCAATACTGGGCAATTTTACCCCTGTGGTATCTTTGGCAATAGCACCGTAATGACTGCCTGGAATATCATGATTTACAGCCACATGGCAGGTGGAACAGGTGAAATTATTACCTTCAGGAGACATATGAACATCAATTGCAAATGAAGGATTT
>CAZCQT010000169.1:0-4538 GCA_964500905.1 uncultured Moorellales bacterium | reverse complement strand
GCCCGATGAAGATTGATTAAAAATGCTAATTTCGTATCACAAGCAGCGGTGGTAACTGACTTAGCCCCGTTTTTAACTGCACACCATGCTTTTATATAAAGCCTGTATTGGCTTGCCTAACTCAATTCCCAGTTCGCTTTTAAATAGATCTTGTACGAACTGATAATGAGTAATAAAGGCTACCTGATCCCTTTTGGCAAAAAAGCATTTTAAAAGCATTTCATTGGCGGCCTCATCTAGGGGGGATTTTCCCAAGATTTCGCGAAGTATTTTTTCCGCCGCTGTGTAATTATTTCTTTGCATATGGTAAATTGCGATAGAAATCGCTAGCTTGTAATATTTTTTAAAATATTCTTCTTTTTTTGGCAGGGACCATAAGTAATCATTATCTTCCAGATAATCGCCCTGATATAATAAAAGTATTCTCTCGTATTTATCTATTGTATCTTCCTCAATAGATAGAGTGCAAGCAGTTTGAGCATCGAAGTCAATAGTATCAACATATACATGGGAAAGACTCATCCAATAGCAGCGGTTGATAAAACTGAAATCAAATTGTATTCCAGCCGTAGACAAAACTTTTTTAGTCTTATAGATGGTTGTGTGAAGCTGAATATCCACTTTTTCCTGATCATATTCGGGCCAAAGAGCTTCGCATATTTTCCATTTAGGAATTTCCTTTTCCAAGTTCTGTAACATAAAAGCAAAAAGTTCTTCTGCCTTGGAGGTACGCCATTTCACAGGCTTGTCACTCGCCGTTCCATATACGGAAAATTTTCCGAAGCAATAAATCCGCCCGTTGCCAGAAAGATTATGATTGGAGTTTGCTAACCGACCTTTTCTTTTGCTAAGGCGAGCAATTGTTTGCTCGATCTCTTCATAAGATAATGGTTTTAGCAGATAGTCCAAAGCGTTGACTCGGAAGGCTTCTAAGGCATATTGATCGTATGCAGTTACAAAGATTATTTCAATATCACTGTCAATTGCCAGGATACCTTCGGCCAGTTCCAGACCGTTTGTTTCGGGCATTTCAATATCCAGAAAAGCGACATCCGGTTTGGTTCTTTTAAGTCCGGCTAAAGCGTCCACCCCGCGAAGAAAGCTGTCAACCACTGTTACTTGTTTTGTTCTTTCCAGCAATATTTTCAGGACATTGATCGCCGGCTTCTCATTATCTACAATAATTGCTTTGAACATAATACTATTCCTCCTAAAAAATATCAGCAATATTTTGCCGGTATATTGAACGATACCGTTGTTCCCTGGCCTTCCGTACTTTGGATATCAATTTGTGCGTTTTTCCAGCCTTTGATACGTCTTATTACGTTAATTAAGCCAACTCCTTTGTTGATTGAATCGATATTTTTTAATCCATTGAGCTTGTCCGCCGGCATTCCTGCCCCTGTATCTGTGACCGTTATAGTAATAGTTCCATTGTCCTTTTTAGCTGCTATAAAGACAGTTCCGCCGGAATCCTTCTCTAACAAGCCGTGCTTAATTGCGTTTTCTACTAAGGGCTGAATACAAAAGGAAGGTACCTCCATTCCCAAGAGTTCCCAGTCAATATCGTATTCCACGCTAATTAGCTCGCCAAAGCGGGCTTTTTCTATTTCAGTATATACTTTAATCAATTCAAGCTCCCTCTCTAACGGAACCATCATCAATTTATGATTAACATCAAATATGAGTCTTAAATATTTGCTGAAACTAACAAGCAAGTTCGCCGCCTTTTCGCCGTCCGTATAGCAAAACGATACCATGGTGTTAATTGCGTTATATAAAAAATGGGGCTTTATCTGTGCCTGAAGAAAAGCAAGCTCGGCATTCATTGCTTCTTCATTGGAAGCCATCACTGCCGTAAGGTTATCATGACCATATTGAATTAAAACCTTGGCCAGCAGATACGAGGAAAGAAACATAGAACACGCAACAAAAATCTCCATCAGCATATCACTGTTTAATTTACCTGCCAAATAGACTTTGACACCAACTAGCAGAACGGCAGTTACGCTCATAGAAAATGTCCAACGGGTTATTTTCACATTAGAAAAAATAGTAGAAATAAAAATTGGAAGTACGAAAGAGCATAACAAAGCTTTTGAAACAATATGGGTTATGGAAAGATAAAAAGAAAGAATTATAAAAAGTGAAATAGATAAATATTCTTTAGCCGTAAGTGAAAATTTGTCGGAGCGAATAAAAATTTCGATCAATGAATTTAAAAAGAAAAAACCTATCCCAGGTAAAATGATATAATTTCGCAAATAAATTTCGGGAGGAGAAACAAGAACGCTCCTTGCCGCAAGATACCAGAATACATGTGCCAGAATCATAAATACAATATAACGGCACCATTTATTTAAATCCGCAGGTGGTTTTTGTCTGGTATTCATGCTCTATAGTCCCTTCTTAAATTATTATAGAGGGTTCCAGTTTGTTGCACAAAGGTTCAACCATTTTTCTACAACTTTACAACAAAAAATATTGCTCAAAATGTTAAGTCTATCTGTATTCTGTATGATTTTCTTGAAAATGTCCAGTAAATGTCCAGAGATACTTGTTATTATAATAATTAGGGTGGCACTAGCCTTCGCAGCTTTGAATGGAAAAATACCAGGGATATTGGAAAGTAAAGACTTGAACATGGGAATTATGGAGGTATATGTGGCAAAATTTTTATTGTTAAAAGGATAAATTGTTGATCAATTAGGGATTGGATTTATCGGTTTTATATTGTTGGAATTTGAACCGATATTCAGGATAAACATATACATCTATTTGCAAAGGAAGGAATGTACATGGAAGATATCGAAAGAAAAACTAATTTAGTCGCACTGGTGTTTACCTGTTTTATTTTTCTTTTTATTATAGCTGGTTATTATTTGGAATTCAAACGTGGGGCACGGGGTGTGGCGACAATGTTTTTTTTGGTTGCGGTTTTTTTCGCTATATACGGTATTGGTGCTCTAATCTACTGGAAAAATAACAAGTCAAAGGTAATCCGCTACCTTGTGGTACTGGGTTTTCTTATTCCCTATGGCTACACAATTTTTACGACGTACTCTCTGGTAGCGTTTTCTTTTATTCTACCTATATTTGTTATTGCCTTTATTTTCTTTGAAAGACGTTTAATATCCATTTTGACAGCAATTGTACTTCTTATGAATATTCTTTATATCAAACGGATGCTGGACTTAGGGTTGTATTCCAACGGTTCCAGCGATTTGCTGCTGACCGTATGTATTTTGATCGTTTTTTTTATCGGCAGTGCTTATGCCGGATTTTTTAATGAAAGACTGATGCTTCAAATTAAGGGAATGCTGGCCGCTGAACTGGAGAACTCTGCCAAAAAGCAAGATATTATCAAAGAAATAGAAGCCTTTACCGTGACATTGTTTTCCTCTGCTAAGGAATTAACCGCCGCCAGTGGGCAAGCGGCTGTTGCGGCTGAGGAGATAGCCCGCACGGTCACCGGAATCGCCGAAGGAGCTTGTCAACAGGCTGAGGATACAACACGGGGAGCCTATGCCATTGACGAAATGGGTGCACTAATCGAGCAGAACTATACCTGCTTGGTTGATCTCAACAGAGCCGTAAGTGAGGTCAGCAATTTAAAAAGTGAAGGGCTGGAAGCCTTGGAGGGACTTTTGGCAAAAACGGCGAAAGCAGGCCAAGCTGTTCGAGCGGTTGCCGCCACTATCGTTGGCACCAAGGAAAGTGCAGAAAATATTGGATCCGCCGTGGAAATGATCAATGCGATTACGGAGCAGACAAACCTTTTAGCTCTTAACGCCGCCATAGAAGCCGCTAGGGCGGGAGAACAAGGGAGAGGTTTTGCTGTAGTAGCGGAAGAGGTCAGAAAATTAGCTGAACAAGCTAAACATTTTACAGCTGAGATTGGTGCTATTATCACTGATCTTGTTCAGAATGTCTCTTTAACTGTGCAAAATATGGAGAATGTAAATCAAATTACTGAGATGCAGGCGAAAAGCACGGAATTAACTGATCAAAAATTTTGGGGAATTCATGATGCCATTCAAGGAATGGAAAAAATATTGTTAGATCTTAATCAAGCTGGGAATCTCATGAATGATAAGAGAACTGAGATAACCAGTATTTTGCAAAACACAGCGGCAGTTGCGGAAGAGAATGCTGCTGGAACCCAGGAGGTATCAGCCTCGGTGCAGGAACAGACCGCCGGTGCACAAGAAATAGCCAAAACAAGTGGTGTCTTAGAAAAGCTGGCTGAGCAAATGCGGGAAAGTATTGAAAAATTTCAGCGATGATAACAATCATTTTTTCAAAAAGGAGATTAGTAATAAAAAACACAGTTTATTAGCCAAAATATCGTTATTAATGTAAGAGAACACAAGACATAGGAGGAAGCTTCCTATGTCCTATATTTAATCAAAATGATTAGTTCTTGCCGCTTTGGATAAGTAATGCTAAAATATAAATATCAACAAGGAAGGTAGACAGACCACCAGGCTCTTTCTGCCTTTTTTGGTTAAAGAGGGTAACAGGGAAGAAGCCTAACC
>CAZCQT010000168.1:0-4596 GCA_964500905.1 uncultured Moorellales bacterium | reverse complement strand
TGCATGCCCATTGGGAATGGCCGCACATAGCGCACCTCCGGCATTAATCATCCAAACTTGATTGGCCCCCCATACAGGGCCAATGGTGTTGAAAATTATTCGTCTTTCCAGGTCGTTTTTAGAAATGAAAGGTAAAAGAATACCGGTGCCATAAGTGAAGCCCTCCAGGAAAAAGAAAGCTACAAATAGTACGGCAACAAGTAGAAACCAAAGCACTTCTAGACCCATAGTGATACCTCCCCTTCAGCCAGGTTTGGTTCTTTAATCAGCTGCATATCCTCAGGCCCTTGTTTGGCAAATTTGGCGAGAAGATAAATATCCGCAATTGCTAATAAAATGTAAACCACAGAAAAACCAATCATTGTAGTCCAAATAGCAGCCGGTGAAACATTGGGTGAGACCGCATTTTCAACCTTTAAAAGGCCGCTGACAATCCAAGGTTGTCTGCCCATTTCCGCCATTATCCAGCCAAATAAATTAGCTAAAAAGGGCAGGGGCAGAATAAAAAACAGTAGCTTTAAAAGCAGTTGGTAGTTTTCTAAGGTTTGCTTTCTGATAGTATAAAGGGCTAATAAAATTAATAAACCAACTAGGGAGCCGATACCTACCATAAAACGAAAACTCCAAAAGATGGGGGTAACAGGGGGGATATAATTCCCCGGTCCGTAAAGGGTCTCCATTTCTTTTTGCAGATCATTAAGACCTTTTACTTCCCCGGAAAATTTATTGTACGACATAAAGCTAGTCATGGCAGGGATGGAAATCTCAAATTTATTTTCTCCCTTTTCCTGATCAATAATTGCTAATAAAGCAAAAGGAGCCGGATCTGAGGTTTCCCATAATGCCTCTGCTGCCGACATCTTCATGGGTTTTGTTTTGACCAAAAATTGCCCTTGAAGATGTCCGATGCCACCGGCAATGAGAATGCTGACCAGACCGAAAATCACTCCAATTTTCATGGATTCCCGAAAAAATAAGTTCTGATTTTTTTTGATTAAATGGTAGGCACTGATGCTGATAACAAAAACTGCCCCCGTGACAAAGGCCCCTGTAATTACATGAGTAAATTGATTATGGAAATAAGGGTTTGCTAAAAGCTTGCCGAAGCCCACTAGCTCCGCCCGATTGCCTACCAGTTCATAGCCGACTGGGTTTTGCATAAAAGAGTTGGCGACTAAAATCCAAAGGGAGGATAAGCTACTGGCAATAGCCACAAGCCAGGCACTGAGCAAATGCACCTTTTTGGATACCTTATCCCAGCCAAAGAGCCAGATGCCTAAAAAAGTAGATTCTAAGAAAAATGCCAATAAAGCCTCAATCGCTAAAGGAATACCAAAGATGTTCCCCACAAAGCGGGAATACTCGGACCAATTCATTCCGAACTGAAAAACGATTACTATACCGGTAACTACTCCCATGGCAAAATTAATAACAAACAAGCGGCCCCAGAACTGAGCCATCCTTTTGTAGTGTTCATTGCCTTTTTTTACATAAAGGGTTTCCATAATAGCCACTAAAATGGAAAGCCCGATGGTAAGAGGTACAAAAAGAAAGTGGTAACCCGTAGTTAAACCGAACTGCCAGCGGGCCAATAAGACTTGGCTCATAAAAAAACCTCCTAAAGAAATTTTTTAAAACAAAGGGAAAATCTTTTAATCGCCCCCCGCCTTTAAGAAATTTGGTTAAAGAAAAACAAATGAAGGCTTCAGAAAACCCCAATTAAAAGGAATTTTATCACAAGCATGATAGATTTGATAGTATCAACAGGGTAAAAAATTATGTTAATTAATCTTACTATTATTAGTAATGATTGTCAACAGTAACCTAAGAATCTCTCTCCCGTCCAACCCCCATCGTGTAAGAAATGTGACAAACAAAGTGTCCCCGTGGCTTGCGTAGTTTAAAAGGTGAAGGGATTCATTTATTGTTGACAACCAAGAATTACAAGTATACAATAAAGCATGGAAACATGAATTGGTTCATATTCTTCTGAATTGAGAACTGTTAATAGTGGCAGAGTGGAAAATTCGGCGGTTAAAAACGCAAAGGAGTCTTAAAAATGAGTAAAAAGAAAATGGGATTGTTAGTAATGGCCTATGGAGCTCCTTATAAAGAGGAGGATATTGAAAGGTTTTACACTCATATTTCCGGGGGTAGAAAGCCTTCCAGGGAGGCAGTTTCGGCTTTAACTAAAAAATATCGCACTATCGGCGGAATTTCTCCGCTGGCGGAGATTACGAAAAAGCAAGCAAATGCTTTAAAAAACAAATTAAATGAAATACAGGGTGAAATGGAATTTTCCCTTTATATTGGGTTAAAGCATATTGAGCCATATATTGAAGATGCAGTTGCCCAAATGAAAAAGGATGGAATTAAAGAAGCGGTCTCCCTTGTGCTGGCACCGCATTATTCCAGATTTAGCGTAAATACATATAACAAAAGAGCTGTAGAAAAGGCTGAAGAGTTAGGAGGCTTAACAATCTACTCTGTTAAACAATGGCATAATGTACCTGAATTTATTGATTATTGGGCAAATGAGCTGGCAAAAACATATGAAAAGATGTCAAGTAAAGAACGTGAAAATGCCATGTTGGTTATATCTGCCCATAGTTTACCAAAACGTTTTATCCAAGACGGCGATCCCTATGTTGAACAACTGGAAGAGACTGCGGTACTTATTTCTGAAAAAACAGGTATTAAAAACTATGCAATTGGTTGGCAAAGCGGGGGAACTACGCAGGAGGCCTGGTTAGGGCCAGATGTTCAAAATTTAACACGTGATTTATACGAAAAAGCCGGGTATAAAACCTTTGTTTACGCACCGGTGGGTTTCGTAGCCGATCATTTGGAAATTCTTTATGATAATGATTATGAATGTAAGGCAATTTGCAAGGAAATAGGTGTCGGTTATTATCGTCCCGAAATGCCAAACGCGTCGCCGCAATTTATTGAAATGCTGGCAAATGTCTGTTTGGATTATTTAAAGAATAATACAAAATAAATTGTATTTGAAGCTCCGCAAAATAGCCGTTTTGCATTTTTATTTTGCAATTCACCGGGTTTTATGTGAATTTAAAAAAATTGTTTATTATTGACAATCCCAAATTATAGCTATATGATAAAGATGAACGGGTTCACCTTTTGCTTAGTTGCAGTTTAGACGGTCCGTTATAATCGTTTTAACTTTTGGAGGGAGAAATTTATGTTTTTATGGAATGAGTTTCGAATGACTAAAAGAGTGATTTATTTTGTTATTGTATTGCTTTCGGTATTTTTACTGGTAATCGGGTGTGGCGAGCAAGGCAATGCAACAATTACGGATAAAAATGATATTGATGAAAACCAAACATCTCCTTTTCCTATTACAATTATTGATTCCGCAAATCGTAGCGTTACTTTTGAGGAAAGCCCCAAAAGAATAGTAACTGTTAATCCGGCAGATATGGAAATTATCTATGTACTTGGTGGGAAAGTGGTTGGGCGACCTCAAAAAAGCGTTGGAGAGGTTCGCCCTCCGGAAGCAGCAGTAGCGGAAGATGTTGGTCGCCCTCAAGTTATTAATTTTGAAAAAATCTCCGCTCTAAGGGCGGATCTGTTTATCGGCCATAAGCGATTAAATATCAAGGATGTGCCCACCTTGGAAGCATTGAATTTGAATGTTGTGTTAACCCAGGGGGATAGCGTTGATGAAATTATAGATTTGATTGCCATGTATGGCAGTATTCTTAACAAGCAGGAGCAAGCGAATGCACTCATTAACACTATTAAAGAAAAGGTTGCAGAAGTTTCAGAAGGGAATCAAGGTAGAAATGTTAAGGCTTTGATTTTATTTGGGACTCCTAACGAGACCATGGCGGCTTTACCTCAATCTTTGGGGGGCAATCTATTTGAGTTGGTAGGGGTTGAAAATATTTGCAAGGATATGCCGGGCCTAAAAACATATCCAACATATGCACAGTTGAGCCTGGAACGAATTTTAGAGGCCGATCCTGATGTAATTTATTTTATGTCCATAGGTGATGATAAAAAACCCTTTGAGCAATTTCAAGCAGAAATGTCCCATCTGCCTGTTTGGAACGAGTTGACAGCGATTAAAAATGACAAATTGATTAATCTGCCTTATGACTTGTTTGGAACCAACCCCGGCCCCAGAATCATAGAATCATTGCAGTTTTTGAAAAACAGCTTAGATAGCCTGGGATATTAGAAATGGATAAGTTTTTTTTTCTCGTTTCAAGGGGAAACAAAAAGCGGTACCGATTGAAAATATTGAGGAGCAGGGGGATCCAAGACAAAAAAGACGCTGGTTTGTTTTAATTACATTTATTTGTTTGGTTTTAATATCAATTATTTATGGTTTGATGACGGGTGCAGTATCCATACCTGTTGATGATGTTTGGGCTTCACTTTTCAGCAGTGAGGAGGTTTTGTATAGGCAGGTTGTCTATGATCTGCGACTTCCGCGGGTGCTGACCGGCCTATTGGTAGGTGCCTGTTTAGCCACTGCAGGTGCACTGTTACAAGGTATTATGAGGAATCCATTGGCGGATCCGGGCATAGTGGGGGTTTCATCCGGTGCTGGGATTGTTGCGGTTG
>CAZCQT010000167.1:0-4640 GCA_964500905.1 uncultured Moorellales bacterium | reverse complement strand
AAGCTTCCTTGGGCGATCCCACAGCCTATCTAATTCGAGATACAGTGATCGCTTTAAGGAGGGAAGAGGCATCTTTTATTCAAGTTCAATAAATAGGCCCTTAATAATCAATGGATATTATGGTATTAGTGAAGGAGGTAAAACAAATGGGTCTATCTTGCCATTCAACCGGAGCAACCGTTTTAAAAAGGGGGCAATTAAAAAGGGTTGAACCCAACTGGGTAGTTGTGTTAGCGGGGAATCCCAATACAGGCAAAAGCACCCTGTTCAACTCACTAACCGGTCTTCATCAACATACCGGCAATTGGCCCGGAAAGACGGTCTTGCGGGCCGAAGGCTATTATAAATATCAAGGGGAGAATTATTCTCTGGTAGATCTCCCCGGAACTTATTCCTTGTTTGCTAGTTCAGTAGAAGAACAAGTAGCAAGGGATTTTATATATTCGGGTAATTATCATACTGTAGTGATCGTGGTGGATGCAACCTGCCTGGAAAGGAATTTAAACTTGGTGCTGCAAGTTTTGGAGATAACCTCCAAGGTAATTGTTTGCGTTAATCTTCTGGACGAAGCAACCAGAAAAGGAATTGAGCTTGATTTACAACTGCTTAGTAAAGAATTAGGAGTGCCAGTTGTGGGAACTAACGCAAGAGAAGGCACTGGGTTGGATAAATTGCAGGAAATTATAAGAGGTGTTGTGCAAGGTAAAATAAATAGCAAACCTAGGCAAATTATTTATGATCAGGAAATTGAATTTGCTATTAAGGCATTGTTGCCTAAAATTGCGGGGGAAGGTTTTTTAACAACTAACCCTCGCTGGTTGGCATTGCGGCTTCTCCAAGGAGAAGAAGTTGATTACAATAAAATAAAAGGGGAGATGGCTACTGGACTCAAAACCTCCGATCTGGCCTTATTGGGGGGTTGAGGGTGGGCACTGAACACTTAAAATTGCAAAATGACTTGAGGGACAGAATTGTAGAAACCTTATTTCATGAGGCCGAAATCATTACAGAAAAAGTTATTAGAGTCAGTAGCAAAAAGAGACGCTGGGAAGGTAAGCTGGATGATATACTAACCTCCCCCGGTTGGGGCTCTTTTACCATGCTTTCGTTATTAGGGGTTATTTTTTGGATTACCATTACCGGGGCTAATTACCCTTCGCAGTTGTTGGCCAATTTCTTCTTTGCAATTGAGGAGAGAATGTTAGTATTTTTGGCGATTATAAATACACCGGACTGGGTAGTTGGTTTATTTGTGCTAGGTTTGTTTAGAACTTTGGCTTGGGTTGTAGCGGTAATGCTCCCGCCTATGGCTATCTTTTTTCCTCTGTTTACCTTATTAGAGGATTTAGGCTATTTACCAAGGATGGCTTTTAATTTAGATTATCTTTTTAAAAAATGCGGTTCCCATGGAAAACAGGCTTTAAGTATGTGCATGGGTTTTGGTTGCAATGCCGCCGGGGTGGTTTCTTGCCGTATTATTGATTCGCCCAGGGAAAGACTGATTGCCATTTTAACAAATAATTTCGTTCCCTGTAATGGTCGTTTCCCAACTTTGATCTTGGTATCAAGCTTGTTTTTGGCCGGGACTTTAGGTAATTTTGGAGTAACCTTAATAGTATTAACAATTGTTTTAATTGGAATAGCTGCTACCTTGGCGGTTTCGTATTTATTAAGCAAAACTGTCTTAAAAGGAGTACCCTCTACCTTTACTTTAGAGCTGCCTCCCTTCAGAAAACCTCGCTTAGGTCAGGTCATAATCAGATCCATTTTGGATCGAACTATTTTTGTTTTAGGTAGAGCTGTGATGGTAGCTGCTCCGGCGGGGTTGTTGATTTGGGGAATGGCTAATTTAGAAATTGGCGGGGTATCTATACTCAACTTGTCAGCGAGTTTTTTGGAGCCATTTGCAAGGGCTCTTGGTTTGGATGGGATCATTCTTTTAGCTTTTATTTTGGGTTTGCCTGCGAATGAGATTGTGATTCCCCTAATTTTTATGGGTTATTTGGCCACAGGAAGTTTGATAGAGTTAACCGGGTTAAAAGAGATACGCCAATTATTGGTTACCCAGCATGGGTGGACCTGGCTTACTGCAATAAATGTAATGTTGTTCTCTTTATTGCATTACCCCTGTGGTACTACCCTTTGGACTATCTTTAAGGAAACAAAAAGCAGAAAATGGACCTTGTTGGCTTTTTTAATACCCACAATAATAGGTATATCGGTCCTTTTTCTGCTGACACAAGCGGTTAGGTTTTTAAATTTACTGTAAAAAATATTTAAAGATCAAGGGGTGGGATGAAACAGGCAGAGAATAGCGGCTGTCTTTGTGCTAAAGGGAAGGGCCCAAGTGCCCTTCCTCAACTTTCAGGTAACAACCAGTATCTTACCTCTAGCCTCCTAACCTCTAACCTCCAATCAGCGGCTGGCACCTCCGCCTCCTGATGAACCCCCGCCAAAGCCACCAAAGCCGCCGCCGCCGCCGAAGCCTCCTCCTTTAAAACCACCTCCACCGCCAAAACCGCCTCCCATAAAAGGGCCTCCCCAGCGGTCGTTGTCAAAGGGGGAGTAGCGGCGGGGTCTCTTTTTGCTATTTTTGATAATATAGCTGTTCAAAATAATTATAAAGATAAAGATCAATAATATAATCCAAATGGGAAAACTACCATCATCGGTTGCATAATTTTCAAGGACAGCTAAATCTATATTTGAACTTAAGTCAATGTTATATTCCTGAGCAATTAAAGCTGCTATTGCCATAAAACCCTGATAAATGCCTTGGCCATAATTTTTTTCTGTCCAGGCGGTTAGCACATACTCATCCAGTATTCTGCCCGCTTTGCCATCGGGAATGGCTCCTTCCAGCCCATAGCCTACCTCAATCCTGACTCGGCCGCTTTTATTTGCCAGAGCATTTTCCCTGTTAACCAGAAGCAAAACCCCGTTGTTTTTGTCTTTATCTCCTAATCCCCAATTCCTAAAAAGCTGCAGGGCATAATCCTCGATAGGGTAGCCATCCAGGCTTTCTACGGTAACTACCACCAGTTCCGAGCCACTGGCTTTTTTTAAGGCCAGTGCAACTGCTTCCATTTGTTCCTCAGATTCTTTTTCAAGCATCTTGCCAAAATCATTAACCGGTCTAGCCGGATTTGGGGCAGGCGGAATATTAGGAGCGGCACAGACTCTGATTGTAAAAACAAAGAGGATGAGCAATGAAAAAAATAATATCTTTTTGTTCAAGAATTTCACCTTTTTCATCATCGTTTACATGCCAAAATCAACTTGAGGAACTTCTGTGGCACCCGGAGGGGCTTCAAAATAAACCTTTTGTCCAAAACCTAACAGATTGGCAATCAAGACAGTGGGAAAACGTCTGACAGTACTGTTAAAGCTGGTAACTACATCATTATAATCTTTTCTGGCAACGGCAATACGGTTTTCAGTGCCTGCCAATTCATCCTGTAATTGTCTAAAGTTGACATCAGCTTTTAAATCAGGGTAGTTTTCTGCGATAGCCAAGAGACGAGATAAGGCACCGGCTAGTTCATTTTCCGCAGTGATTCTATCTGAGGTGCTACCGGCACCTGCCAAGCGTGCCCTGGCATCGGCAACTTCAGTAAAAATGCTTTCCTCATGCTGGGCATAACCTTTTACTGTTTGCACTAAATTAGGTATTAAATCAGCCCTACGTGTCAGTTGAGTTTCGATTTGCGACCATTTATTGTTGACTTGTTCTTCCTTGGTCACTAAACCGTTATAACTACTTAGGACAGGTATAACTAATAAAACTAGTATGACAATGATCGTAATTAAGAGTCCTTTACCTTTCATTTAATAACCCCCTTTGATGTTAAAACTCTTTCTTATTATTTTAACGGAAAGTTATTTTAGTTACAATAGTTGTTGACATATGTCCGATATAAAAGTATAATCTCATTATGCTGTTTTAATAAGGGTTAGTTTTATATTAAGCTAATGTTATTTGTGGCGTAAAGTTTTTGGCATGAGGTCGGAAGGTATTTTTTATTATCAAGACAAGGCGATTTTTATAAAAAATAAATTAGATGCTAAAGGAAGGAGAGTTTACAAAAATGAAAAAAGACTATGAGGTACTTATTATCGGCGGCGGGCCTACCGGGATTAGTGTCTCAAAAATTTTTGGTAAGGCTTCGCAAAAAATAAAGGCTGCGGTGTTTAGACCGGAGCCTCATAGCCTGATTTATTGTGCCCTACCCTACGTAATTGAGCGGATTGTACCCCTTGAGAAAACATTTAAAGAAGATACCTTAGTTACTGATAATGGTGTAGAGCTGATACGTGATGAGGTAGTTAAGGTTGATTTGGCCAACCGCCAAGTTTGGACTAAAAATGGGGATAAATATAGTTACCAAAAACTAATAATTGCAACGGGGGCACTTCCGGTGCTTCCCCCCATAGCAGGTGTTGAATTAAAAGGGGTAATGACCTTTAAAACTGAACTTGATTTAGCACGAATTATGGAAGCTACGCGAAGAGGCCTCAAAAAAGCGGTAGTAGTAGGGGCAGGAGCTATTGGCATAGAACTAGCCCAAGCACTTAATTCTCAAGGTATTGAGGTTCATTTAGTAGATATGCAAGACAGTATTCTCCCTTCTCTGGCAGAT
>CAZCQT010000166.1:0-4647 GCA_964500905.1 uncultured Moorellales bacterium | reverse complement strand
TGTTATTATGGGCATTACTGCAAAAATGAAACATCGGCACCCCCATGTGTTTGAAAAACAAAATAACATAACAACCGATGAGGTGCTGGATAATTGGGAAATAATAAAGGCTGGGGAAAAGAAACAGCAAGGTAAAAAGTCTTTGATGGATGTTCCCAAGGTGTTACCGGCTTTAATGAGAGCAGAAAAAATACAAGAAAAAGTAGCAAGGGTTGGTTTTGATTGGCCGGATATTACCGGTGCTTGGTCGAAAATTGAAGAAGAGTACAATGAGCTATTGGAGGCGATGGGAGAACAAGATGAAGCAGCAATTAAGGATGAGCTAGGGGATCTTTTGTTTGCTATAGTCAATGTGGCCCGTTTTCTCAAATTAGATCCGGAGGAAGCCTTGGGACAAACCTGCGAAAAATTTGTTCATCGCTTTGATTTAATGGATTCAAGGGCTAAATTTTTGGGTTTAGAGCTCAATAAACTCACTTTAAGTGAATTAGATCAGCTTTGGGAGGAAATTAAGGGAAAAAAGTATAGAAAAATTGGATCTTAAGCAGGAATTGGAAAGACTTTAGCGAATGATAGATAACGGCATTATTAATTCTCTTAGGAGGGATACTGTTGAATAAAACTGAACTCGTAAATGTAGTTGCCGAAAAGGCGGAATTGACCAAAAAGGATGCAGAAAAGGCATTGAATGCTGTTTTTGCAGGTATTGAGGAAGCCTTAGCAGAAGGTGACAAGGTGCAAGTGGTTGGCTTCGGTACTTTCGAAGTACGAGATCGAGCAGGAAGGGCCGGTAGAAATCCCAAAACTGGTGAGGAAATCATGATTCCACCTTCCAAAGTACCTGCATTTAAGCCGGGAAAAGGCTTAAAAGAAGCAGTTGCACAAAAGTAACAATCAAATTTAAGTTTATTAACAGAAACGAAAGATCAGGTTGAAAAAATCTGATCTTTCGTTTAATTAGGGGGGATACAATGCGTCTGGATAAATTCCTGAAGGTAGCCCGAATTATTAAAAGAAGAACTGTAGCTAAAGAAGTTTGTGATGGAGGCAAGGTTACTGTGAATGGTCGCCCCGGAAAAGCAGGTACGGAAGTTAAAGTCGGAGATGAATTAAATTTAACCTTCGGTGCAAAGATCCTAAGGGTGCGTATTTTGGCTACGCCCGAAACAATCAGAGCTGATCAGGCCGACAACTTGTATGAGGAAATTCAATAAATACATAAAAGCCCCCTTTCTTGGCAAATCTAATTGTATAAAAGAAATTGGGGGTCTAAAAATGTATTTTGTGAGAAAAAACTTAATTAAGGGACTGCTTTTTTTGATAGCCACTCTGTGTTTATTAAATATGGGCTGTCAAAATCCGGCTAAGAAACCAGGAGAACAGGAAGCAAAAATTAAGCAAGAACCAACCATCAGTCTCTATCATCATGAAACAGGCAAAAAAGAAGAAATAAAGATTGAAAAATACCTGGAGGGTGTTGTAGCTGCGGAAATGGAACCAGGTTGGCACCCCGAGGCTTTAGCCGCCCAAGCCATTTTAGCCAGAACCTTTACCATGAAAAAGATCAAAGAGGGGGGAGTCAAGGCTCGAAGCACGGACGCTTCTACAGATATAGAGGAGTTTCAGGCCTATGATGCCTCTCGGGTAAATGATAAGGTAAAAGAAGCCGTAAAGAGGACCAAAGGAGAAGTAGTAACTTATAAGGGAGAATATATTAATGGCTGGTTTCATGCGGATAGTGGAGGGAAGACCGCCGCTACTTCCGCAGAAGGGTTGGAATTTAAAAAGGAGCCCACCCCCTATATTAAAAGTGTGGATGATCCGGGGCATAAAATTACAACTCCCGAAAACAAATCCTGGACCGCCACTTTTTCTGCTGCGGAGGTCAGGCAGGCTGTGGAAAAAACATTGGGCAAAAACCCCGGTAATATCACAAGTATTGCCATAGCTGAGAAAGGCCCTTCCGGTAGGGTTACCGGCATTAAAATCAATAACACTACCTTAAGTGCTGCTTCTTTAAGGCTTGCTTTAGGTAGTGAGAAGATCCGCTCCACATTATTGGATGAAGTAAAATTAGTTAATGATCAAATAGTATTTAAAGGCAAAGGCTTTGGCCATGGAGTTGGCATGAGCCAATGGGGGGCTAAGGCTCTGGCGGAACAGGGCAAAAAGGCTGAGGATATTGTAAAATATTTTTTCAAAGATGTGCAAATAGAAAAGAGATGGGAGTAATGCCCATCTTTTTTCTATTTATACTGTCATCCTAAGCAAAGTGAAGGATCATACCTACCTTTAACAATAGTTTAACGGTAGTTTATCAATTACTTCGTAATTGTTTAACGATAGTTTAACAGTTGTAAAATCTTTGTATGCATTCCTTTAGGGTCTTTTGCATGCTTTTATGCATGAGATCCTTCATTCTGCTTCGCTCCACTCAGGATGACGGTAAAGTAAGACTTCGCTTCGACGTCACCCTGAGTGCTAGCGAAGGGTCTCATGCAGAATCGCTTGCAAAGGCTTTTCCTGTTCTCTGTCCACTTTCCTTCGTCCCCCAAGAAGATTCCCCACCCCCTAGTTCAAAATAAATGCATATACAACCACCCAAAAGCATAAGTTTCAGTAAGAAAAGCTAAAGAAATGGGGGGGGAATCTGTGGAAAATCGCTCCCACGAATTAAAATTGAAAGAACGTAAGAGCTTCATTGCCACTGGCATAATTCACGTGGATAATTATGATGAAAAAGAAGTTAGCATGCAAACTACCCACGGTATGCTAAAAATTAAGGGAGAAGAGCTAACTATTGAAAACCTTAACCTTAATGACGGTGTTTTGGAACTAAAGGGCCAAATAGACGAAATGATCTATTTCCAGCAACAGGGTAAAAAAGCAAAAGGAATAATGCAAAGAATCTTCAAATAAATAGGCGGTGAAGCTCTTGGTAGCGGGACAATTTGCATCCTTTTTTTTTACCTTGGTTATTGGCGTGATTTTGGGGGTAATCATAGATGCTTATCGCAGTTTTCATCGTTTAGTCCGTCTCTCCCCCTTCATAATTGCCGCAGGGGATTTTTTGCTGTGGTTGTTTCTGGCTTTGCTGGTTTTTTTCTTGTTGCTTTTTAATAACTGGGGTGAAATAAGGGCCTATGTTTTTATAGGCATAGGTGTCGGTTTAATAATTTATCACTATTGGTTTAGCAAGAGTATGCTTTATTTTTGGTATAAATTATTCTTTTTAATAGGCAAAATTTTTAAACTATTTTTTGCGGTTATTCTATTTCCTTTTAGGTTATTTAAATCGTTGTTGATAGTTTTAGTCGGTGCTGTTAGTTATTGTTTGAATCCTTTTCAAAGATTAGTTTTTGGGTCGATTCACAAAATGGGCCACGGTTGGAGAAGGAAACTGGTCAAATTAAAAAGTTGGGTTTTTTATAAAATCAAAAAAAACAGATAACTCGGCACTCGGCAACAGTTTAAATAGATATTGTCTGCGTCTGCAAACGGAAGGCTGTGGATAATTTTTAAAACATATTGTGAATTACTTTGTTTTTTTGCAAAGAAAAGCAGGAATTTATAAAGAGGGGACGAATATGTAATTATGTACAAGTATTGTAGGCAAGTTGTCAACAATTTGTGGATAACTTATGAACAACTGTGGATAATTTAAGTTTTGGAGTGGTATCTGGTAATGAAAATGGAGATCAGGGGTGTAGAAAAATTAAGTTTTCGGGAGAGGCAGGTCGTAGCCTTAAAAGAAACAGGTAAATCTACCGATCTGATTGCTAAGCAATTGGGCCTAAGTACCAGCACAGTTGCTACCCTTTATAACAGAGCCAGAGGTAAAGGGTATGAAGTAGTTATTATTGTACCAGGGGAAGCCTTGGGACTTTTTGGACAAGAAACAATCGATGAGGAGGTTTAACTGATGGGATCTACCGTTAGAAAATATTCTAAACAAGAAAAGATACCTGATGAAAAACTTCAAATTAGAAAGAAGCAGAGAAAAAAGCAAGCACCAAGTTTTTTCAAAAGACTCCGCCCTCTGATTTTATTAGCAGTGGTGGTCTACATATTATTATCTTTTGGTGGGTTACAAGTTAAAATGAATCAAGTAAATGGACAAATTTCAGCCTTGGAGGCTGAAAAAGAAGAATTATTGGAAGCACAGCAAAAGCTTCTAAGAGAAAAAGAGAGATTGGATGATCCCATATATATTGAAAGAAGAGCAAGGGAAGCCCTTGGGTTTATAAAGCCCGGTGAAAAAATATTATTACCGGCAGAGCCGGGAGAAGCAATGCCTCTAAAATTAGACGGCATCGAAGATATTCGAGATTAAACCCCCTTGACTTTTTAAATTCAGTAGGGCATAATCTAATAGTGCCTGACGGCAAAATAAATAAAAGGCTGTGGCGGTGTAGCTCAGGGGCAAGAGCATACGGTTCATACCCGTAGTGTCGTAGGTTCAAATCCTACCACCGCTACCATTTTTTTTGCCTAAAATTCCCATAGTATGAAATTAAAATAACTGTTGACACTAACTAAAGTGCTGTGGTATTATCTAGCTTGTTGCCCGTTCATAAAGGTTGGTTAGAAAAGGCAAAATAAACTCAAAAAAACAGTTGACACAAAGAAGCCAACCGTGTTAAGATA
>CAZCQT010000165.1:0-4653 GCA_964500905.1 uncultured Moorellales bacterium | reverse complement strand
CCGGCCTCACCGGATTTCGCATCAGTTTTTTGATAACCAACCAGGATTATAAAGCTGATTGTCATCAATTCCAAACCGATATAAAGGGTGATTAGGTCCCCGGCCCCGGCCATCAGCATCATACCAAGAGTTGCAGCAGCCAACAAACCATAGAATTCCCCTTGGTTCCTTTTTAAATTATCTACATAATCTCTGGAGGCTAAGACAACTACTACGGCAGCCGTTAAAAACAGGAAGCGAAAAAACATGGAAAAGGAATCCGCTAGGTAGAGACCTCCCAATATCTTTTCGTTTACTCCCAAATAAGTGAAGTTTAAGATCAAAATCCCAACGAAACCGGCTAATGCTAAATAGCCAATACCCTTTGATTGGTTTTTGGGTACCAAAAGACCAACCACCAGAATCCCTATAGCCAAAACGGCTGTCGCTATTTCAGGCATCATCAAAGCAAAATCAGATAGTTGTAATTGCATTAGAAAATACCTCCAATCTCTACAGCGGCAGAAATTTTAGCAACTAGGGGCTCAATACCTACATTGATTGTATCAATTAAGAGGGATGGGAAAATACCAAAGAGTAATAAAACTCCGACTAAGATGACTATCGGTACCATTTCTATCCCCTTGGCATCGGTTAAATGATCCCATTTAGGATTTCTAGGCCCAAAGAAGACCTTCTGTACAACCCTTAAAACGTAAATCGCGGTTACGACAACTCCAAAAATTGCAAGTATCGAAAGAACACGAAAATGCAAAAAACCAAATAATATTTTTTCCACCCGCCACGAACCTAGAAAAATCAAAGCTTCAGCAACAAAGTTATTTAAACCGGGCAAGCCCAAAGACGCTAAACCGCCAATCAAAAAGCCGGCCGCAACCCTTGGCATTTGATGAGCTAATCCCCCGAAGGCTGCAATTTCTCTGGTATGAGCCTTATGATAAACATTACCAACCAAGGCAAAGAAGAGGGCTGTCATAATGCCGTGAGCAAACATTTGAGCCACCGCACCATCTAAACTCAAATAATTCATAGAAGCAATTCCTAAAAGCACATATCCCATGTGACTGACGCTGGAATAGCCAATCACAAACTTCAAATCCTTTTGAACCATTGCTACCATAGCTCCATATACAACGTTAACTATACATAAAACAGCTATTAAAGGTGCCCAGAACTTTGCCCCTATTGGGAACAAGAAAACACCTGCTCTTATTAAGCCATAGCCCCCAAGCTTCATTAAAACTCCCGCATGAAGCATACTTACCGCAGTAGGGGCGGCTACGTGACCATCCGGGGACCAAGTATGCAAGGGCCACATCGGTACCAAAAAACCAAAACCGATCATCATCAGGAAGAATGCAAACTTTTGGAAGGCTATATCAAACTGAACCGTTGCCAGTGTTGCAATATCAAAGGTACCATAGCCCAATTGTCCTTTTGCATACAGATAAAGAGCAATAATGCCGATCAAAGCAAAGGCACTGCCCACCAAAAGATAAATTGTTAGTTTCATAGCGGCATATTCTTTTCTTGTACTGCCCCAAACGCCAATTAAGACATACATTGGGATTACAGCCACTTCAAAGAACAGGTAGAACCAGAATAAGTCTCTGGAAACAAATACACCAAATACCCCCGCAACTAAAACTAACAGGAACACAAAAAATTCCTTACTTCTATTTTTCATATCCCAAGAAGCGAATACACCGGTAAATATAACAATAGCGGTCAGCAATACCAATGGCAAGCTGATTCCATCCACCCCAAAGGATAAATTAATTCCGAATCGTTCAACCCAGATAAAATCCTGTAAAAATTGTAACCCGCCAACTGATTTGTCGTAAGTTATAAATGCATACAGCGACAATACCAATGAAACAAAGGTAGCTAGGGCGGCGGTGATTTTGATAACCATCTCATCCTTTTCCGGGATTAAAACTATTATCAATGCTCCAATAATCGGTGCCAATACAATAGATAATAAGATTGGGAAGCCGTCCATTATATCCCTCCTAACACAGGTACTGCCAACCATAGTGCAATAATAACTACGGCGGCGAAAATAACCAAAGCATAATTTTGTAAATTACCAGTTTGAATAAATCTTAGTCGGGCACCCATTTCTCTTAAGCCATCACCAAAGCCGTCTGCTATTCCGTCTACTATTGTCCTGTCAAACCAGCGACAGCCATCTGCTATTTTCAAGAATACCTTATCAAAAAACCACTGATACACCTCGTCTATATAGTACTTGTTATACAAAAGAGTATGAACAGCACTAAAACGAATAGCTAATTTTTCTGCAGAAATAGCTTTTTTGCCGTAAATAAGCCATGCAAATAAGATTCCTGCAAAAGCTACAATAGTAGAGGAAATCATTATAAGGTAATTGGGCTCAGGCAAATGTGGATGTCCATAATAAACCCAAGCGGCAAATCCATTATTAGTAAAGGGCGTACCAATAAAACCAGCGAAAATAGCAAAGAGAGCCAACACTACCAAAGGAACCGTCATAGTGCTTGGCGACTCATGTGCTTTTTGACCAGCTCGCTCCGGTCCAAAAAAAGTAACAAAAATCAAACGGAACATATAAAAAGCAGTCATAAATGCAACCAATAGGCCAAGCGTTAAGAATAATGGCCCTAGAAATGGCAAGCCAAAAGTCTCGCCTGCGTTAAGAGCCGTTACCAGTATTTCATCCTTGCTCCAAAAGCCTGCCAAGGGGAAAATACCAGCCAATGATAAAGAACCTACCAGAAAAGTCCAGGTTGTCGTTTTCATTTTTTTAGCCAGGCCGCCCATTTCAAATATATCCTGAGTGTGAACTGCATGAATTACACTTCCCGCACCCAAGAACAACAAGGCTTTGAAGAACGCATGAGTTGTTAAATGGAACATACCAGCAGTAATACTTCCTAAACCAATTGCCATTACCATATAACCAAGCTGACTCATTGTAGAAAAAGCGAGGATACGCTTTATATCCCTTTGAACCAGGCCAATAGTAGCGGCAAATATGGCCGAAAAACCACCAATGATTGCAATAATTAGCAAGGCAGTTTTTGCACTTTCAAACAAAACAAATCCCCTGGCTAGCAAATAAACGCCAGCAGCAACCATGGTAGCCGCATGAATCAAGGCACTAACCGGGGTTGGGCCCTCCATAGCATCCGGCAACCAAACATGCAAAGGAAACTGTGCTGATTTGGCTATAGGGCCAACAAAAACTAATAAAGCAACTACAGTTAATAATCCTTTATTGGCAAATGCAGGTATAGCCGCGGAAAGCTCCTGAAAATTAAAGGTCCCGAAAAGGAGGAACAAGAAAAACATACCCAACATAAAACCAAAGTCCCCTACTCGGTTGGTAATGAATGCTTTTTTGCTAGCATCTGAAGCCGAGTTTTTATTCCAATAGAAACCAATCAGCAAATATGAGCTTAAACCAACCAGCTCCCAAAACATAAAGGTTTGAAAATAATTGTTTGAAATCACAAGACCCAACATGGAAGTACTAAACAACGACAAATAAGCAAAGAAAACAGAAAAACCCGGATCTCCTTCCATATAGCCTATGGAGTAAATCATTATTAAGAAAGCAATGGAAGTAACTACGAAGAGCATAACAGCAGAAAGTGGGTCTATTAACACACCTGCTTCTATCAGCAAAGTGCCGGGCACTTCCAGCCAGCGGGCTACCAATTCAACAGGTTCCGCAATAGTAACATTAGTCGAAAATACTTGCACCAAGACACCTATAGATATAATTAAAGAGCCCGCCATGGCGGCTATAGCAGTTAATGCACTAACCATCCGCATGTGGCGTGTCAAAAAAACAATCACAACAAATGCAATAATCGGCAATACCGGAATCAACCACGCAAATTGAATCATAAGTCAGTCCTCACCTACCTTCTTTACCTATTTACCATTTCAGCCAATCTAAGTCATCCACATCTGTAGTCAAGCGCTGACGATAAATATTGAGTATTAATGCCAAGCCAACAGCGACTTCTGCCGCCGCAACAACAACCACCATAATCGCAAATACTTGTCCAGTCACTTCTCCCGGGGTTAAAAACCGGTTAAACGCGATGAGGTTAATGTTAACCGAATTTAACATCAACTCAATCCCCATTAAAACAGCTACAGCATTTCTCTTCGCTACAGCACCATAAAGACCAATACAAAACAAAATAGCAGCAAAGATGAGGTAATTATTAAGACCTACCATTTAATCCCTCACCTCTTTCGCAATAATAATGGCACCGACTAAAGCAACTAACAACAAGATAGCAGCTATTTCGAAAGGTATAACATATTGACCTAATAAATTTTGAGCCAACAAACCCACATTGTTTTCAGAAACTGCCTCTTGGCTGATAATCCATTTAGATTTTAAAATTGAACTAATAACCACTACAAGCAATCCCAAGGATATTATCCCACCTGAAATTCGATACCTGGTAAATAAATTACTTTCCCGGATATCCCCCCGTCTGGTTAACATAACCCCGAATACTATCAAAATTGAAATGGCACCTGCATAAACCAACACTTGGACTGCCGCAAGGAATTCCGCCTCTAACATCAAATAAGTGGCAGCTACTCCAACGAAGGCAGCTATTAACCATAGTGCACTATGGATTAAGT
>CAZCQT010000164.1:0-4713 GCA_964500905.1 uncultured Moorellales bacterium | reverse complement strand
ATATCCGGGAGCTACATCGTATTTGTCAAACACTATCACCAGTTTATCGTCTGTGCTAATATAGAAATTTTGTTCTGGGGAAATTCTCTCGAATTCTTCCACAAACATTTCCTCGTCCTCTTGAGCAAGCCAATAAATCAACCCTTCGTCCTGCTTCATTTGTTCAATCATCTGAGATTTGATATTTTCACTAATAATATCCAGATATTCTTCATCTTTAAACAGGCTGGGCAGAGTTAGCAAAACCTCCTCTTTTTTATCTATGGTATCATACTTTAGCTGCGTGCTTGATGAACCTACAGTATTAACAAAGTAACGTTCTATAGATAAAAGCCTGTCTGTGTCGGTTATTATTGTATAGCCGCTATCTACGCCTAAGTGAGCACCCGTCCCTTTTAGCTCCTCCATGTCCCTCATAAAATCGGCATATAAGGCCTGGCCATCTGCAATGTATTTTTGATTCAATATTTTTTCAAGTTCCTTATTTTCCAGGCCTTCCACATTGGGAATAGCAATTTGTCCATGAAAGTTTTCCTCGCTAGCGGTATACTCTCTAAAACTTAGCACTTTAACAATGCTACTCATTCCCGGCATTTTCGCCACTGATTTTGCAAAGGCCGGGCTGCTATTCAACCCAACAGTTAAGCCGGTGACCGCCAAAACCGCAACAGCAGCCGCCACCCCTGCCCTTTTCCAAAAGCCTTTTCTATCCATCTTTTCTTTGCTCCCATCTTGTATTGCCTTTTTTACCTTAAACTCAAGCTCTTCGGGTATGGGCAATTCTTCATATTTTTCCTTTAAATATAGGAGATTTTTATCCTTCATGCTAAGCCCCCTCCTGGTAACTTTCCAGTTCAACCCGCAAAAACTCCAAGGACTTATATAAACGGGTTTTAACTGTATTGATATTTTCATTAAGAATCTCCGCTATCTCTTTAATCTTTAAATCCTCAAAAAAACGTAAAATCACAATTGTTCTGTGGCCATCCGGCAGCCTGTCCAGAGCCTCTTCCAAATCAAAGTCCCGATAGTGATCCATAGCCTGGGTATTTAAAAACTCCAACAATTCTTCTTCGGTAGGCCGAACCCTCCCCTCTTTTCGCAAAAAATCCAAGGCAGTATTAACTATAATCCTGTAAAACCAGGTTTTAATATAGCCAGGATTTTTAAGTGTCCTCGCCGAAGAAATTGCTTTAAGCGTGGATTCCTGGACAATATCTAAAGCATCATCTACATTCTTTACATAGCTGAATGCTAATCTGTAATGCTTTTCTCGGTATTCAACCGCATAATTTGCTACTTCTGCTTCTATTGTGTTATTTTTCATTGGCACCAATTTAAATTCCTTTCTGAGAAATAAGATACGTATCCGGCTCTTCCCTTTATAGACGTGGAAACCCGCTAAAAAGTTTTGCCCGCGGAAATAATACCGACCGTCGAAAGAAGCTACAGGCAGAATCCATTATCATCATGAATATTTTTTATGCCTGTACACCCTTTAACGAGGCACAAACAAAAACCTTTAAAGAATAATAAAATATTTAGACCTTAACGAAACACCGTTTTTGGTTGAATTAAACCCTATTCGCAGCTACAATATAATTAGAAAAAACTTCCGTTGTTCCGTTGGATTAATTTATTAGGGAGGCTACTATGTTGAGAAAAAAAATTTTTGTCTTGATTCTTCTGTTCTTTATAGGCCTTTCTTTATTTGCTTTTGGTTGCACCCCGGATGCGAGTGGGGATGAAGCTCCTGTGGGTAAACCAAGTAACACCGACCCAGCCGCCCAAACAGAAAAGGAAACGGACCGGCCAGAAAAAGTAGAGGACCCATCAGTTGAAGCAGCTATTGAACCACAGGAATTTATTCCGAAAAATGAGTTTGAACGGGTAAAATTTAAATACTACCAATATTTTAGCAATAACAGGACACTGATTCACCCCCTTTTTCCCTATACGGGCAAACTTGACGAGGCTACAGAAGGCAGTTTGATGATCTTTGCCGTCCTAAACCTCCTAGAAAGTGCTGGTGAAGATGGAGGCAATAGCAAAGAAGAAATTGATGAAATTCTAATTAAATACTTCGGTCAAACAGTAAAAAACTATCAAACTCACGCCACTGAATACATACCCGGAACTCAAAGGGTGCGTGATACAGGTTGGAGTATCCATGGCGGTTCCCGCCTTGTGCTGACCGAACTGGTGTCCGAAGAGGACGGTAGTTTGACCGGCCATTTTGATGTCTACCACGTCTCAGAGATGTTGAGCGAGGAAGATCCCTGGGGCTGGCGAAACCTAGATAACATCCTTTTGTCTGAGGACAGGGATTACTTCGCTAAACAGTTAACTAGGCGGGCAATTATCAATTTTGAAGAAATAGCGGAACCAGGTGGCGGGTTTTATTTGAAATATAATACTATTAAGACACAACCCATGGACAATTTTGAATTCGCATCCTTTCGAGAAGATGAGCTGGACAAGCGGGTTTTTGATCCAAATACCCGTTTTGCCGCCGAAGAAGCCACCTTTAATGGGATTTCTGTTTACACAACAAAAAAACAACTTCTGGATAAGTTGGGAGAGCCTTTTGAAATAGTCGAAGACTCGGGGGAATTCTATCTTCCCACTACTACCTATGTCTATGGGGGAGTTGAATATTTGTTTGAAGGGGATGAGGACACAGTTGCCTCTATTTTAGTTACTCATTATCAGTGGAAATACGGGCCGCGAAATATTCGCCTAGGGGAGGATTTTGAAGATGTTTTAGCTCGTTTCCCCCAGGAACAGGACTATAAAACACATCCGGAAAACTGCTTTTACGGGGAAACCACCTACCTTAATGAAGGCGGTGCTGTTTACTTGGATTATGAAGGCAATATAGATCAAATGATTATAGTACCCAAGGATGTATTGCCCTTTATGAAGGTTTATTTTAAAGATAATAAGGTTTCCGGTTACGTAATCTACGGCACCACCACATAAAGATGCACTGGGGACGGTTGCTGTTGCATCATGATGCAACAGCAACCGTCCCCAGTGCATCTATTTATTTTATTCCTCTGCTGCCGGGTTTGATGGCTGGTTTGGTGCCTTCTTGGCAAAGAGGGCAATTGTCCGGCTCGTAAACAAGTGTTTCCAACTCCAGTAGGGGTTTGAAGGGTGCACCGAAATCCAGGATATCTTTACTTCTTTGCACAAAAGCAGTGGTGCCTACCACATCCGCACCCAGTTTTTTTAGCAGGTCAACCACTTCTTTCACAGAGCCGCCGGTGGTAACTACATCTTCAACTACCAAAACCTTTTCCCCCGGCTTTACACCAAAGCCTCTTCTTAGGGTCATAATACCATTTTCTCTTTCTGTAAAAATTGCCCTAACTCCCAGTTGTCTTGCCACTTCATAGGCTACTATAATTCCTCCTGTAGCAGGACCCACCACTGTAGTAATACCCATATTTTGAAAGGGCTTAACCATTTCGCGACATAGAGTTGCGGTATGTTCGGGGTGTTGCAAAACTTTTGCACATTGGATATAACGATTACTATGTTTGCCCGATGTTAACAAAAAATGTCCTTCCAACAGGGCTTCTGTCTTTTGCAAAATTTTAATAATATCTTCTTTGGTTAACATTTTTAAGCCTCCATCTCTAACAGAATATTTTTCACTGCTTCCCTCGGTATTTGAGCACTGGTTATGGCTCTGCCAATTACCAAGTGGGAGGCTCCTGCCTTTAAAGCTTCTGCAGGGGTATTAATTCTTTTTTGATCATGGCTTGCCATTTCTTTGGGACGGATTCCCGGTGTTACAATCATAAAGTCTGGGCCACAGGCCTCCCTAATTCCTTTTGCCTCCAGAGGTGAGGCTACCACACCGTCCAAACCCGCCTCTTGAGCAATCCGAGCCCAATTAACTACCAGTTGATTAATATTTGAACCGGGTAAGCCCATTTCTCCCAAGGCTTTTTCGTCAAGGCTGGTTAAAACTGTTACCCCGATTATGGCAGGCCTTTTAACTCCATATTCTTCGGCACCTTCACTGGCGGCTTTGACTGCCGCTTTCATCATTTCCACACCGCCGGAAACATGAAGATCTATAATATCTGCCCCTAAGGAGGTCAAGACTTTGGTAGCCTGAGCTACCGTGTTGGGTATGTCATGGAGCTTTAAATCCGCAAAAACTTTTTCGCCTCTTTCTTTAAAAAAACGGATGGCATTGGGCCCATTCATGGTAAAAAGCTGTAAGCCAATTTTGTAATAACCAACTTGGCCTTTAACCTCTTGCCATAGGCTTTCTACTTCATCCAAGCTATTATAATCTAAGGCCACAATTAACTTTTCTTTTGTTTCCATTTCACTCCACCACCTTAATTATTTTTCCAAGCCGCACCTACTAATTCTTGCACCTGATTAATGCCTTTTTCTTTACAATAGGCTTCTATTCCTTCAATGACTTCCAATGGGAGTAAAGGGTTAACAAAATTTCCCGCTCCAATGGAAACTGCAGTCGCACCTGCTAGGATAAATTCAATGGCATCTGTGGCTGAAGCAATACCTCCCATGCCAACTACAGGGAGTTTAACTCCTTGGCTGACCTGCCACACCATTCTTAAGGCCACCGGTTTAACGGCCGGCCCCGATAGACCTGCAAAAATATTATCAAAAACTGGTTCTTGTTTGTTAATATCAATGGCCATGGCCAGTAAAGTGTTGATTAAG
>CAZCQT010000163.1:0-4717 GCA_964500905.1 uncultured Moorellales bacterium | reverse complement strand
GTGATGCTATCATTAAAATTAATAACTTCCTTGGCTCTTGCACGCAAAATATCGTCTCCCACCTCAACGATTTTGTAAACTGCCATAGTAATACCCCCCTTATACCATTCCTAACGGATCTATATCCAAACTAAAATGCACATCCCTGGGCAAACTCTTTTTTTGGGCTGCTTCATTCAACGAAACAGCAATTAAATGTCTGATTTTTTTAATATCAGGTCCCTTGACATAAATTTGCCAGCGGTAAATATTATTTATCTTGGCCACAGGTGACTGAGAGGGACCTAAAAGGGTTATGCCAAGATCTTTTTGTTTAGGAAAAATAATATTGGCAATCTCGCGACAAGCTTTTTCCGCCTGAGCCTCCCTCTCACTGCTAACCAAAATTCTTGCTAAATGACTAAAGGGCGGATACTTTAAAACCTGCCTGAATCTAATTTCCTGCCTATAAAACTTCTCATAATCATGTTCCCTTGCCGCCTCAATGGTCCAATCTTCAGGGGAATAAGCCTGAACAATTACTTCTCCCGGCAGCTTTCCCCTGCCTGCTCTCCCTGCTACCTGAGTAAGAAGTTGAAATGTCCTTTCCCTGGCCCGAAAATCAGCAAAGCTCAGCATTTGATCCGCCAAGATAACCCCTACCAAGGTAACCTCCGGAAAATCTAAACCTTTAGCAACCATTTGAGTTCCAATCATCACATCGGCTTGGCCTTCCTCAAAAAGCTTAAATAATCTTTCTTGCTCGCCTTTTTTATTAATTGTATCGCTGTCAATTCTGATAATCCTTGCTTTAGGCAATAGTTCCTGCAGTTCATCCTCAACCTTTGCGGTGCCTGCACCAAGGTGTCTAATTCTGTTTCCGCCGCAAGTGGGGCAGGTGGTTGGAGGATCTTGATGATAACCACAATAATTACATTTCAGCTGGTTTTTACCGGCATAATAAACCATGGAAACATCACAGTTTTTACATTTTATTACCTGACCACAATCCCTGCAGCTGTAGAAATTTCCATAGCCTCTCCTGTTTAAAAACAAAATGCTTTGCTGGCCTTTTTTTAATCTGTCCTTTAATTTTTCCTGTAGCAATCTGCTAAATAAACCATCATTGCCAGTTCGTAGCTCCTGCCTCAGATCAACCACCAGCACCTTGGGCAAATTCTGTTGTTCTACTCGGTTGACCATTTGAATCAGTTGAAACTTGCCTTCTTCAGCTTTATAATAACTCTCTAAAGAAGGGGTGGCACTACCTAAAATTACAGTAGCCTTGTTTAAAAAACCCCTGACAATTGCGACTTCCCGGGCATGATATTTTGGCGTTACATCTTGTTGATAACTGGTTTCATGTTCCTCATCTAAAATGATTAAACCTAATTTAGGCACCGGGGCGAAAACCGCCGATCTTGCTCCCATAATCACGGAAGCTTGACCCAGGCTGATCTTTCTGAGGGTATCCTGTCTTTCTCTGACTGTTAAACCACTGTGAAGGATAGCTACCTGGGAACCAAATCTGTTTTTAAATCGCTCAATTAAATGAATAGTCAAGGAGATCTCAGGAAAAAGCACTATTGCTTGATAACCTGCCTTAATAGTTTGGGCTATACTGCGAAAATAAATTTCTGTTTTTCCACTGCCAGTAACCCCATGCAATAAAAAGGTTTGATAACTATCTGAAAGCAAATTATCCTGAATAGCAGAAAATGCTTTTGTTTGTTCCTCTGTTAAAATATAAGGCTCCTCTAACTTCAAGGGTGCATCGCCCGAGGAATACCCCTCTTGGAAAGTAAGCCTTATGATGCCTTTTTCCACCAAGGCAGTTAAGCTTTTTCGGCCTGCACCGAGCTCTTTTAGTACCTGCTGAACAGGTAAAGAACCTTTTAGTTGCAAGGCTTCTGCAATTTGGCCCTGTTTAGGGGCTCTCCTGCTAATTTTCATCAACTCATCTTCAGTAATTGGTGCTACCAGGGAGGCCCACTCCACTTTTTTAACACTGAAGCTTCCCCTTGGGAAAAAACTTTGCAGTACCGTAACCAAAGGACACATGTAATAAAGTGCCATCCAACGAGCTAATTGCAAAAGCTCATCTGTAATCCTAGTAACCCCTTCTATCACTTCTAAAATGGATTTCGTTTCGGCAACAGAGGGTGTTGAGGTCAGGCCAATTACATAACCTTCTATTTTTCTTGCCCCAAAAGGTACCCGTACACGCACCCCAGGGCTAATTTTTTCAGTTAATTGCTCGGGAATATGGTAGTGGAAGGGCCGATCAACCTTACGATCGGCTATATCCACAACAACTTCCGCAAATTTCGCCAACTCCTTCACCTTCTTATAATCCTCTCCAAAATTCATTATAGTAGAAAATGCAGGAGCAAATAGTCCTTTAATAGCTTATGCCAATAAAGCAGCTATCAGTCCTACTAAAAAAATCCCATCAAAAACCCCCGCTCCCCCAATGCTTATAACAGCCGCACCGATTCCCGCAAATTTGGGGATATTCAGCAAGTCAGCTCCAATGAGAGTTCCCCAAACTCCGGCAATATAAGCCACCGGAGCAGCCGCATCACCTGCCAAAATTAGAGCTACAATAGCAGCCACTATTGGCGGTATAAACGCAGGCAATCTAATGCCAACCCCCGGTACAACTTTAGCCAGAGACTTTGCCACAATGGCTACAATTGCCACAGCTAAAAAAGTCTGCCCAAGAGGGACCTTATCCAGCAAAGAAAGACTGAATAAAATAGGAATTACAGCCCCGCCTAAATTTATAGCAATTACTTGTTCTTTTACCCTTGGGGGGTAATAAAAAATATAGTTATTTACCGGTCTCGGATTATCTTCATCCAATAAAAGACGCTTCCTTGAAATAGGAATGTTGACTATACTGCCCCAAAGGCTTAAACCTAAAAGCAACACTGCACCTAGTGATGACAGACCCAATTTCGTAAAAGAAAAAGCCGCAATTTGAAAAAAGAAGATAGCAATCAGAACGGGTAAAAATAAAATTGCTAGAATAATCCATAAAAAGGGCATTTAGTCACCTTCTTTCTATCCAGTTAGATTCTTCATTTCGCTTCGCTCCATTCAGAATGGCAGAATCGGCACTGACCAACAAAGGTGTCATTCCGAGGGAAAATCCCTAACCCAAGCTGAAACAATGCAGGCGAATAATATTCGCCCATAACCCCAAAGGAATACATACAAAGGTTTTCCTGTCCTCTATACAACTATTACTCATTATCCTTCAATTCCATATAACGATCCCTGGCCAAATTATTATAATAGCTAAGGCCATCATTGCGTCTAATAGCTGCATAAAAATGTTTTAACGCTTCCAGCTTTTCACCTTTTCTATAATACAGCTCACCCAAAACGATACAAAGCTGCTGCTCGTGAGAGGAAGTTAAACCGGCTAGATTAGTTTTATAGTACACCTGATAGTAATAATTAAATGCTTTGTTCCATGCATACTCATAAAGCTCTTCATCTTTTACATCTTGATACAGCCAAGATAAGGACATATATAGTTTTGCCATCGTTAAAGGTGTATTATCAATTTCCTCGAAAAAAAGAGCCAAATAATAATTTACGAACACCTCATTAATACTTAAGACCTGATTGGTGGGCAATAAAATTTTACCTGCTACCTTCAGGGCCCTTTCCTTATAAGGCTGCAACCCCTTCTTGCTCAAATGATGAGTTTTATCAAAATCAGCATGATATTTAGAAAATAAGCAATGGGGACAAGTGCGAATTGCATACCACAAAGGATCAAAATCCTTAAAAACTTCTCTCAAATCATTTTCACGCTTTTCCAGTCTTAGCTTGGTCATCCTGGGAATTGTGGCAGTAAAGTTATTTTCGCAAATAGGGCAGACAACTTGTTTTTTATAATAAAAATTACTATCTGTCCCCTTCGCCACAAGCTCATAATGTCCATGATTAGGCGGCAAAAGCTCTAAGTCTCCCACCTGAATTTTTTCCGCCTTTTCAGGCATTTCTTTTTTTGATTCTTTAGTTGCCTTTGTCTTTGCAACCTGTGGAAAAACAGCTTTCAAAACCAAGGTTTCCGCCTGAGGTGCCGAGCTACCGACATTAAAATTTAAACTCTCCAAGCTTCTGATTCTTCTCCCCATGGATTCAATGATTTTGTATGCCAAATCAGGACGCAATTGCAACAGCTGCTTATAATTTCCCTTAGCAATAACCAATACAATTACGGAACTTTCCGCCTTAGCAGTGAAATCTAAAGGCTTTTCACCCAGCATCCCCAGCTCGCCAAAAAAATCACCGGCGGTTAAAAGTGCAATTTGTTCGGTCTTTGCTTTGGCATCACCATAAATACCTATCTCCCCAGATAATAGAATAAACATTTCTTTAGCCGTTTTATCCCTAATGCAAATGAGATCTTCCGGATTATATTTTTTAATCTTTCCCAGATCTGTTAATTGTTCAATACTCATTTTCTCCCAAACCCCTTTTTTATAACGATGGTTAAACAGTAGTTGAGCAGTGGTTTAACAATGGTTGAACTATTGTAACGCTACCGGTAGGGAACTTTTAGTAAGCTTTTAAAGACCCAAAATAAATACATACAAAGGTTTTACAACTGTTAAAGGCTCCCTGTCCCCTTTCTCCTACCTCATTTCCGAATCAAAACTTGCTAAGCAATTGTTCTAAGGTAGGCTCCCCTATTTCTTGTAATTCATAATGAACCCTT
>CAZCQT010000162.1:0-4760 GCA_964500905.1 uncultured Moorellales bacterium | reverse complement strand
ATGGTTCCAATATTTACGTGGGGTTTTGTTCTTTCAAATTTTTGTTTTGCCATTTCTAAGTTTTCCTCCTTTTTTCAAGAGCTGCTAACGCCCTTGCCTTTTTGCTATTATTTCGTCTCCAATATTTTTTGGAACCACATCATAATGCTCAAACTGCATTACATAGTTTCCCCTACCTTGAGTATTGGATCTCAAGTCTGTTGCGTAACCAAACATTTCCGCCAAGGGCACTATAGCTCTAACTACCTGAACGCCGAAACGAGGTTCAATCCCCTCTATACGGCCTCGGCGAGAATTGATATCACCCATTACATCTCCCATATATTCCTCGGGAACTGAAATTTCAACCTTCATAATAGGCTCCAACAAAGTAGGCTTGGCTTTTAGAATGCCTGCCTTGAACCCCATGGAACCCGCCACCTTAAAAGCCATTTCCGATGAGTCAACATCGTGATAAGAGCCGTCAAAAATCGTGACACGGATATCCATTAATGGATATCCCGCCAAAATTCCCGACTGCATTGCTTCTTTAACGCCCTGCTCAACTGCCGGAATATATTCTTTGGGAACTACACCGCCGACAATTTTATTGACAAACTCAAAACCATTGCCTCTTTCCAGTGCTTCAACCTCCAACCAAACATGGCCATATTGACCCCGGCCGCCGGATTGTCTGATAAATTTTCCTTCTGCCTTAGCTTCACCTAAAATAGTCTCTCGGTAGGCCACTTGGGGTCTACCTATATTAGCATCCACCTTAAACTCCCTGAGCAATCGATCAACGATGATTTCCAGATGCAATTCTCCCATACCGGAGATGATGGTTTGACCTGTTTCCGAATCCGTATGAGCTTTGAAGGTGGGATCCTCCTCGCTAAGCTTAGCAAGTGAAATCCCTAGGCGATCTTGATCCGCCCTAGTCTTAGGCTCAATAGCCACATCAATAACGGGTTCAGGAAACTGCATTGTTTCCAAAAGAATGGGATTCTTTTCGTCACAGAGGGTATCCCCCGTAGCTGTAAATTTCAACCCAACAGCTGCTGCTATTTCCCCGGTGGAAACCTTGCCGACTTCCTCCCGGTGGTTAGCATGCATCAAAAGAATACGTCCAATTCTTTCTTTCTTTTCTTTAGTAGAGTTATAAATATAGGTGCCGGCTTCAAGACTGCCGGAATAAACCCGGAAAAAAGCCAACTTTCCAACATAGGGATCAGTCACAATCTTAAAGGCTAAAGCCGAAAAAGGCTCGTTGTCACTGGCTTCTCGGTGAATTTCCACTCCGCTTTCCACATCAATAGCTCTGGTGGCGGGAACATTCAGCGGCGACGGTAAATAATCAACCACTGCATCCAATAAAGGCTGTACTCCCTTGTTCTTAAAGGAAGAACCGCAAAGAACAGGAATCATCTTAACATCAATTGTTGCTTTTCTGATCCCGCTTTTTATCTCATCTAGGGTTAATTCTTCCCCTTCAAGATATTTCAGCATTAAATCTTCATCAGCTTCCGCAACGGCTTCCAAAATCTTCTCCCTGTATTCAGCCACCAGTTCTTGCATATTCTCGGGAATTTCGGCCAGCTCTGAATTGGTTCCAAGGTCATCGGTATAAATGATTGCTTTTTCCTCTACTAAATCAATAATACCTCTAAAATTATCTTCCACCCCAATAGGTAATTGCAAGGGAATGGGATTGGCCTTGAGGCGATCTTTGATCATCTTAACTCCTCTAAAGAAATCTGCCCCCACCCGATCCATTTTATTAATATAGGCAATTCTTGGAACACCGTATTTGTCTGCCTGATGCCAAACCGTCTCCGATTGGGGTTCAACGCCCCCAACAGAGCAAAAAACTGCTACAGCACCATCCAACACTCTAAGAGATCTTTCCACTTCCACGGTAAAGTCCACATGGCCTGGCGTGTCTATAAGATTGATCCTATGGTCTCTCCAGAAGCAAGTAGTAGCGGCGGAAGTAATAGTAATACCTCTCTCCTGCTCTTGCACCATCCAGTCCATAGTAGCCGCACCGTCATGAACCTCACCTAATCTGTGTACCCTGCCTGTATAAAACAATATTCTTTCAGAAGTAGTTGTTTTACCCGCATCGATATGGGCCATAATTCCAATATTCCTGATTTTTTCTAACGACATATCTCTAACCACTTTTTTTACCTCCCTCTGCTACAACTTTGGTTTCGGCTATAAGCTACTATCGCCGAAACCCGGCCCGAAAGTTGCCGCAGCTACCAACGATAGTGAGCAAAAGCCTTATTAGCTTCCGCCATTCTGTGAGTATCCTCCCGCTTTTTAACCGCACCGCCGGTGTTGTTAAAAGCATCTAACATTTCTGCAGCCAACTTCTCCTGCATACTTTTTCCGCTTCTTTGCCTTGCGTAATTGATGAGCCAGCGAATGGCCAAGGTCTGTCTACGATCCGGACGAACTTCAACCGGAACTTGATAGTTAGCACCTCCAACCCTTCTGGCTTTAACCTCTAAAACTGGTGAAATATTTTTTAAAGCCTGGTTAAAAACTTCCATGGCAGGCTTTCCGGTTTTATCGCTTACCATCTCCAAAGCACCATAACAAATTTGATCTGCAGTTCCTTTTTTGCCATCCAACATTAACTGGTTAATTACTTTAGTAAGAACTTGGCTATGGTAAATCGGATCCGGCAAAACTTCACGCTTGGGAACGCTACCTTTTCTGGGCATAGATTTCCCCCCTTTACCTTAATTAACTATTTCCAATTATTATTATTTAGGTCTTTTAGTGCCGTATTTGGAACGGGATTGCTTTCTGTTTTGTACTCCGGCTGAATCCAAGGCTCCCCGTACAATATGGTATCTAACACCGGGCAAATCTTTTACCCGACCGCCTCTAATAAGAACAACCGAGTGCTCCTGTAAATTATGTCCAATACCTGGGATGTAGGCAGTAACCTCAATGCCGTTGGATAGCCTTACTCTGGCTACCTTTCTCAAAGCTGAGTTTGGCTTTTTTGGCGTGGTAGTATATACTCTGGTACATACTCCTCTTTTCTGAGGGCACTCCCTTAATGCAGGAGCATCAGATTTTTCAATCATAGTTTCCCTGCCTTTTCTTACAAGCTGCTGAATTGTTGGCATTCATTTCCACCCCCTTCCCAAATCTTTTATACTTCTCTAAAAAAGTCTAAAGAGCTGGTATCAGCTGATACCAGCTACTGTATTTAGTTATTCCCCGGTAATAGCAACTGAGGCTGCCCCAACCTGGATACCGCTGGCCTTTCCCAGTTCTAACATAGTATCAACCGGCATAACCTCTATTACCCGTTCTTCACAGGCCTTTAAAAGAGGCAGCACTACCCTGTCATCGGCATCTTTTGCAATATAAACTATCAGAGCTTCCCCTTTTTCCACTGCTTTCATCGTTTGCTTGGTACCAATTGTAATTTTTCTTGCTTGCTTTAATCTTTCCAAAGGCATAGACTTAAGCCTCCCTTGACAATTGGGCACTCGTTAAGTGTACCATCTGATATTTTTAGTGTCAAGCACATTTTTTAATTTACCTCTGCTTCTTCTTCCGGCAGTATTTCTACAGGCTCGTCTGTTATTAATTTAATACCGCTATATTGATTCATCCCTGTACCGGCCGGGATAAGCTTTCCTATAATCACATTTTCCTTTAAGCCGATTAAGGGATCTACCTTTCCCTTGATAGCCGCATCAGTCAATACTCTTGTAGTCTCTTGGAAGGAGGCAGCGGACAAGAAGGAATCTGTCACCAGGGAAGCCTTTGTAATACCCAATAATACCGGCTTGGCTATGGCGGTTTCGCCTCCGACTTCTAGGGCAAGCTGGTTTTTATCTTCAAACTCGTGGCTGTCTATTAAGCTTCCGGGCAACAAATCGGTATCCCCTGCTTCTTCTACCTTCACCTTTCTGAGCATCTGCCTTACTATTACTTCAATATGCTTATCATTAATATCAACACCCTGCATTCGATAAACCCTTTGCACTTCCCTCAGAAGGTAGAGCTGTACCCCTCTCGGTCCTTTTACTTTAAGCAGATCATGGGGGTTTACGGAGCCTTCTGTTAATTCATCACCGGCCTCCACCCTGTCCCCTGCCTCAACCTTCAACCGAGAACCATAGGGAACCTGGTTGGAAAACTTTTCTCCGTCATCGCCAATAACAGTTACTTCTCTTCTGCCCTTATTGGTGCCTACCTCCACAACTCCGTCAACTTCCGCAATTATGGCCTGGCCCTTTGGCTTTCTGGCCTCAAAAAGCTCCTCTACCCTGGGTAAACCTTGGGTAATATCGTCCCCGGCAACTCCCCCGGTATGGAAGGTTCTCATGGTAAGCTGGGTACCCGGCTCACCGATGGATTGGGCGGCAATAATACCCACAGCCTCACCAATTTCCACGGAACGCCCCGTTGCCAGGTTCTTGCCATAACATTTTGCACAAACCCCGTAACGGGTTTTGCAGTTAAGAACTGAACGGATTTTAACCCCTTTAATACCCACTTCTTTAATCAGTTCAGCCTTCTTGTCATCAATCACGGCGTTTTCTTGAACAATTACTTCCCCTGTTTGCGGGTTAACAATATCCTCGGCTGCATAACGGCCGATAATTCTTTCTACAAGGCCTTCAATTATTTCTTTATCATCAAGAATTTCTGTTACTAAAATTCCCTCGGTGGAACCGCAATCATCTTCTCTGACAATCACATCTTGAGATACATCCACTAAACGCCTGGTTAAATAACCTGAG
>CAZCQT010000161.1:0-4790 GCA_964500905.1 uncultured Moorellales bacterium | reverse complement strand
TCTCATGCATCGAGACATGCAAAAAGACCCCAAAGAAATACCCTAAAAGGTTTTCTTGTCCACTTTCCCCTGTCCCCAGTGAGATCCTTCACTTCGTTCAGGATGACGTTGGAGCAAAGCCACTGCTTTTACGTCATCCTGAATGAAGCGTAGCGTAATGAAGGATCTCATGCATCGAGACATGCAAAAAGACCCCAAAGAAATACCCTAAAAGGTTTTCCTGTCCACTTTCCCCTGTCCCCGGTGAGATCCTTCACTTCGTTCAGGATGATATTTTTGTGGGATTTTACCGATTCCGTCATTTTGAATGGAGCGAAGCGGAATGAAGTATCCCACGGTTTAACAATTGTTTTGCTTGTTTTTTGCTAGACATGCTAAATAATATTCTTTAATACGGGCAAAGCTTTCCTTGCTTAGGTCGTGTTCAATTTTACAAGCATCTTGATAGGCGGTTTCTTTTTTTACACCCAGCGTAATCAGTATTTCTGCCAGTAGATTATGTCTTTCATAGGTTCTTTTAGCGATTTTCAAGCCTTCATCTGTAAGGCTGATAAAACCCCTATTATTCATTTTGATATATCCGCTTTCCCTTAATTGTTTCATCATAATGCTGATGGTAGGTTTTGAATATCCCATTTCATTTACTATATCAATAGAGCGGATAGAGCTCTTTTTTTGTAGAAGGATTAAGATTGTCTCCAGATAGTTTTCGATTGTTTCGCCTACTTCCATGAGTACACCTCCCAAAGGTTATCTTTTCCTAACTATCCTAATTATAACATAGTATAAAAAAAAGAAAAATTAAATTTATCTATTGACAAGGCAGTTAGTTTAGACTAACCTATAATTAACCATAGGCAAAGTATAGATAATGGTTTGAAAATATTGTAAATCATTAGAAGATATATTTGTAATTGTAGGGCTAGGAGTATTGGTAAATAATATTGACGCGAAAGGAGAGTTCATAATGAGCAAGTATCTGCTGACTTTAAATAAAGGCGATATAGGCAAGGTAAAGACCATAGATGCAGGTAGGGGGGCAACTAGAAGGCTTTATGAAATGGGCTTTAACACGGGTGCTTCCGTAAAGATTGTTAAAAATGACTCGGGTCCTGTAATAGTAGATTTAAACGGTAATAAAGTTGCATTGGGCCGTGGTCTTGCAAGTAAGATAGTAATAGAAAAATTAGAAACAAACTAAAAAATTATAAGGCGGTATTTATATGAAAAAGGGAACCATAGCACTAGTCGGCAATCCTAATAGCGGCAAAACAACATTCTTTAATGCTCTTACTGGCTCTAATCAGCATGTAGGAAATTGGCCAGGAGTAACTGTAGAAAAAAAGGAGGGCAGTTTTAAGTTTGAGGGAAAAAATTATCATGTTGTAGATTTACCCGGTACCTATAGCCTGGGTGCTTTTTCTGAGGATGAAGTTGTTGCCAGAAACTTTATTCTTACGGGCAACCCCGATGTGATTATTAATGTTGTTGATGCCAGCAACATTGAAAGGAATTTATATTTAACAACCCAATTGCTTGAAATGGGCAAAAAGGTTGTTGTTGCTCTAAATATGGTGGACGAGGCTGAAAAAAGGGCCATCAGATTCGACACGGAGGGGTTAGCCAGAAAATTAGGTGTACCTGTAATTCCCACAGTGGCAGCCAAGGAAAAAGGAATTGAAGCTGTTATTAGGGCGGCTGTTGATCTAATGGATAAAGATATAATAGTAGAAAACCCGTTACAGTACAGCGAAATGATTGAGCATCATGTAGAACATATGGTAGATGCCTTAAAAGGACAAAGGCTTCCATATCCTATTAGATGGACCGCTCTCAAGCTTGTGGAAAATGATGCAGATATTATGAAAAAACTAAAAGGCTCTAACTTGGATCGAAAGTCTTTGAAGAATGTCGAAAAGTTTTATAAATACCACAATAATGAAAGTTTTGAATTGGAGATAATTGATTCTAGATATGCCTTTGCCCATCAGGTGGCGAAAGGAACTGTTATAAGGCCCAAGGAGCAAGTGGTTACTCTTTCGGACAGAATAGATAAAATATTTACCAATAAATATTTAGGTGTTCCTATTTTTGCGGCTATTATGCTAATGGTTTTTCAATTAACTTTTGAGGTTGGGGAAGAGCTGCTGGGAGGGTATGCTGTTGATTTTATTGATGGTGTAGGCGGTCTGATGGAAGCATTTTTAATACTTATAAGTGCACCGGACTGGTTTATTTCCTTTATAATCGACGGGGTGATTAACGGTGTAGGTGCAGTTGTAGAGTTTGTACCGCTTATCACTGTCTTGTATTTATTGCTTGGTTTTTTAGAGGACAGCGGTTATATGGCCAGAGCGGCCTATGTTTGGGATGATTTAATGAGAAAATTTGGCTTACAGGGCAAGGCCTTTATTTCCATGATAATTGGTTTTGGCTGTAATGTTCCCGGAATAATGTCCGCCAGAACCTTGGATAATAAAAAGGACAGAATGATTACCATGCTGATTACTCCTTTTATGTCATGCGGGGCAAAGCTGCCGATTTATTCAATATTTATAGCCGCTTTCTTTTCCCGATATGGCGGGCTGATCTTATTTTCACTTTATGCTTTAGGTATTTTGGTTGCGTTGGTAATGGCAAAACTATTAAATAAGACATTGTTTAAAGGAGAGTCTTCATATTTTATAATGGAATTGCCTCCTTATCGGATACCTACCTTAAAAAATGTTCTAAGGAATATGTGGGACAATGTTTATGGTTTTATTAAAAGAGCAGGAACTATTATTTTTGTAGTAATTACCCTCCTATGGGTATTGGCAGTGTTGCCTGCGTCCGCTGAACCGTATAGCCAATTTAGTGTTTTAGGCAGAATTGGCAGTTTTATAGCACCAATTTTCAAGCATGCTGGTTTTGGGGATTGGCAGGAGGCAGTTGCTTTATTCGCCGGAATACCTGCCAAGGAGGCGGTTGTTGGAACCTTGGGGATGCTTTATGCAGGGCAATATGTGGAAGAGGGAGCTATTTTAGTAAATGCCATTCAGCAGAATTTTACTTCTTTAACTGCTTTGTCATATATGGTTATGGTGTTGTTATACACCCCCTGTGCAGCAACTTTGGGTATAGTTGCTAAAGAAATGAATTCAATTAAGTGGCCTATTTTGATGGCTCTTTATACTTTCGCCATAGCATGGCTTGCCGCTGTGTTCGTCTTTCAAATTGGCTCATTACTGGGATTTAGTTGAGTCTGGAGGAGGGTTTAAATGTTAAAGGATATTTTGATGATTATTAATAGGGATGGTCTAATTTCCAGAACCGTCTTAGCAAACGAACTAAATCTTCCCCAATCAGTAGTAGATGATGGTATTGATCAGCTTCTAAGAATGGGCTATCTTTTAGAAGAGAAAACAGGCGAAAACTGTTCGGTATTTTGTATCAGCTGTCCTTTTGCAAAAAGCTGCAGCAAGGAAATAATTAAAACCTTTCAGATGTCTGAAAAAGGTAAAAGATATCTAGACCAGTAAATAAATTCCCTCTTGACCCCTCGGTTGATTTGGTAGAGAATGAATAGTGAAAAGAAAAACGATCGAGGAGGGGAATGGTTTGGCAAGAAAGGTATATCGTTCTAAAACAAACAGGATGCTGGGCGGTGTTTGCGGCGGCCTGGCGGATTATTTCAATGTAGATGTGGTTCTTATCAGACTTCTGTTAGTGTTTGCTTTTTTAGCGGGAGGTATAGGGTTGCTCGCCTACTTGATTGCTTGGATTATCATTCCTGAAGAGGGGAGTGGACATTTAGGCTCTACAGTGAATGGCAGCCAGGAATCTGATGAAGGCTTTCCAAAACCACAGCAGGCTTTTGATCGGCAAGGGCAAGTGGTTATAGGTTTAATTGCAATTTTAATTGGATTTTTTCTTTTGATTAGGCAGTTCGTACCGTTCTTCCCTTGGCACACAATTTGGCCAATTGTTATAATTTTAATCGGGATTGCTATTATGCTGGGCGGATTTGCAGGTAAGGGGCGATGAGTAGAGGTAAAATATTTTGGGGTTTATTGTTGGTGTTTTTTGGAGGGGTATTGTTACTAAGTAACCTTGGTCTGGTTGATAGGTACTTTTGGTCTAGTTTAGCCTGTTTTTGGCCGGTATTGTTGATAATTTGGGGTTTGCTAACCATTATAGACAAAGGTGCCTCACCCTCTTGGGCTATTTTGTTGGTTATTATTGTTGGCTTGGCAGTGAGTTTTCATTTTTGGGGAAGTTACGAATACAAGTATAACGAAGGAACCTCCTATCGGGGTCAAACAAGTTTGTTGGTGGAACCGGATATTGAAAGAGCCAGTCTCGAACTGGATTACGGAGCAGGAATTTTAAATATTGAGAGCAATTCTGATAGAAAACTAGGTTTTACTTACTTGGGTCACGCTCCTGAACCCAGAATTGCTCAAAAAATAGAAGGCAAGCATGTTGAATACAGAGTTAAGCAGGCACGGGATTCCTTTACTAATTATTTACCTGGTACAGATACAAAAAAGTGGGAGTTTAAATTGCCTGGAAATATTCTTTGGGATCTGGCCCTAGATGTGGGTGCGGCTAAAGCCACTTTAGATTTTAGGGAAATTAATCTTAAATACTTGGATTTAAATATGGGTGCCGGTGATGTGACCATTTGGATTGGGGATCGTGGGTTGGAGACTGAACTGGAGATTGAGGCAGGTGCCTCCAACATAAAAATAATTGTACCGGATAACATAGGGTTGAAGGTTAAAATGGATGGAGGTTTGAATAGTAGC
>CAZCQT010000160.1:0-4803 GCA_964500905.1 uncultured Moorellales bacterium | reverse complement strand
AATTTTTTCTCCGTAATCAATCACCACGATTTTTTCCGAAACCCGCATGACTAAACCCATATCATGCTCGATTAGCATAACGGTTATCTTCAGCTCATCACGAATACGCCTGATCAAATCAATTAGCTGTTCTTTCTCATCATAATTCAAACCGGCAGCAGGCTCGTCCAATAACAACAACTTAGGCTGGGTAGCCAAAGCCCTGGCCCACTCCACCCTTCTTTGATCCCCATAGGGCAAATTGCGAGCCAAGCGATCCTTATGATGTAAAATACCTACAAAATCCAAACACTGTTCTGCATAGCTATGGATTTCTTCCTCTTCTTTCCTCTGCTTGAGAGTCCTTAAAATGGCACCAAAGGCCCCGCTGTGTGATCTGCAGTGCATACCGGACATGACATTTTCTAAAACTGTCATATTCCGAAAAAGACGTAAGTTTTGAAAAGTTCTTGCCATTCCCAATTGGGTAATTTTGTGGGGCTTTAGCTTGATGATATTTTTACCGTCAAAAATTACTTCCCCTTTTTCCGGCCTGTAAAAGCCTGTCAAGCAGTTAAAAGCGGAGGTTTTGCCGGCACCATTTGGCCCAATCAGGCTTTGAATGGCGTTTTCCCTAATTTCAAAACTCAAGTTATTAACAGCCATTAAGCCTCCAAAGCTCAATGTTAAATTATTTACCTCTAGAAGTGGCATGCTTTACCCTCCTGCTTTTAATTCCGTCTATCGGGCCAAATTCCCTGAGGCCTGAAGATCATAATGACAATTAAGACTATACCAAATAACAGCATCCTGCTTTGACCCACTGCACGAAAGATTTCAGGAAATAGCACCAAGATACCCGCTCCCAAAACCACTCCCGGTATTTTACCCATTCCACCCAAGACAACGGCCAAAAGAATCATGGCAGATTGGGTAAAAATAAAGGTCTCCGGCGAAATAGCAGTCATCTTAATGGCAAAGAAAGAACCGGCGACGCCACCAAAAATGGCACCAATCACAAATGCATACAGCTTAAATTTTACCCTGTCAATACCCATGGCCTCTGCTGCATCCTCATCTTCCCTGATATATTGCCAGGCCCTGCCTAAGCGAGAGTGATATAAACGATAGGAAACAAAGATAGCAATCAGCACCAAAATAAAAAACATATAATAAAAGTGATTTATTTTCGAAAGATAAACGCCAAAAACCGTTGGACGGTTAATTCCGATTAAACCGCTGGCTCCCCCGGTAATAGACAAGTTTCTTACAACTAAGCGGGTAATCTCTCCAAATCCCAGGGTAACTATTGCAAGATAGTCACTCCGTAAACGTAAAGTAGGCCCGCCTATTATCACGCCGGAAATAGCGGATAAAATGATACTGAAGGGAATTGTCAACCAAAAGTTCATACCAAAAACGGAAGACAAAATACCTGTTGTATAAGCACCAATGGCAAAAAAAGCAGCATAACCCAAATCCAAAAGACCCGCATAGCCGACTACAATATTTAAACCAAGACATAAAACCACATAAAACCATGTATTGGTGAGAATCTCCAGCACATAATTGTTGGCGTAAAAGGGAGTCAGTGTGACCAAGATGACTAACAACAAATAGACACTATAGCGTATTAACTTGTTATCCAAAGCTTTATAAATTCCATCCATCAAGCGAGCCTGGGCGATTAAATTCTTCATGGCCTACATCCTCTCAATCTCGCTCTTACCTAAAATACCGGTAGGTTTGAATACTAATAATAAAATTAAAATAACAAAAGCAAAAACATCTTTCCATTCGGAGCCGATCATAGGAAGCTGAGTTCCTATTGCTTCTAACAGACCCAGAATCAGACCCCCGATCATGGCACCGGGAATACTGCCGATACCTCCGATTACAGCCGCGGTAAAGGCCTTCAGACCGATAACAAAACCCATGAAAAAATTAATGCTGCCGTAATAAACTCCAGCCATTACGCCTGCGGCCGCCGCCAGGGCGGAGCCTACAAAAAAGGTCAGTGCAATGGTTTTATTAACATTAATGCCCATCAGCCGGCAAGCATCCTGATCAATTGCAATAGCCCTCATGGCTCTGCCATACATAGTTTTATTGATAAACCAATGAAGTCCCAGCATTAAACTGGCGGTTGCAACAACTAAAATCATCTGAGTGTATGTAACCCGTACACTTCCCAAATCAATCCCGGCAAAACTTAAATCTGTATTAAAGGCCAAAAATTCGCCATTGGTCAATACCATTACAAAGTTATAAAGAACCAGCGAAACCCCCACAGCAGTGATCAAAATTGAAAGCCTGGGAGCCTTTAACAAAGGGCGATAGGCAACCCTTTGAATGCCCACCCCTAATAAACCCACAATCAGCATGGATGCCAGCATGGACACGATAATACCAACCCAGCCAGCACCTAAGACACCGGATACCAAACCTAAAACAACAAACCCTACAAAGGCACCCACCATATAGATATCACCATGAGCAAAGTTTAACAGTTTTATAATTCCGTATACCATGGTGTAACCCAGGGCCACCAAGCTATAAAATGAGCCAATCAAGATTCCGTTAATCAATTGTTGTAGGATAATCTCTTGTAGGGACATGAATTCATCCTTCCTCTTAAAAGCAACCTAAGTCAAGGCCGAAAAGGCTTTGACTTAGGTTTACATAATTAAGCTTTAATTCGGCAAATTAGTCCAGCAGAACCCATTTGCCACCTTCTGCTTTCAACAATACAAAGTTACTTTGCACAAGAGTTTTATCCTCATTAAAGGAAATCACACCGGATAAACCTTTGTAATCCGCGGTATCATCAAGAGCCTTAATCAGGGCTTTCGAATCTGTGCCCCCGGCTCTTTCGATAGCGTCAGCTACCAAGTAAATTCCATCATAGGCTAAGGCAGAATAAGGACCTGGATCCTGCTTATACTTTGCTTTGTAGTTATCCATAAATTCTTTGGCAACAGGCATATATTCTACCAAGGGATTGGTTGTAACAAACACTCCCTCGGAAGCAGCTTTTCCTGCCAACTCCAACAGCTTGGGGTCGTTAGAACCGTCACCTACTACGATATCCCCGGTATAGCCGCCTTGACGGAGCTGCTTAATAAAAAGGCCTCCATCAGCATAATAAGCTGTCCAATAAACAAAATCTGGGTTTTTGGATTTAATTCTAGTAACCACGGAAGAATAGTTTTGTTCTCCCTTATTCACTACCTCTGTACCTACAACTTCATTACCTGCATCTTTCCAAAGTTGGCCTGTGATTTTGGCCAAATCTTCAGAATAACCATCGCCTTGGTGAACCAGGGCTACCTTTTTGGCGTCAAATTTATTAAACAACTCAACTGCTTTTTGCCCCTGGTGAAGACCAGTACCGTTAATCATAAAGGCCTTGCCATCATTAGCATCAATCAATTGTGTTGAGTTGGCGGCTGCAATTACAAAAGGAATATCCGCATCTGAATATAGCTTTAATGTAGGTAAAGTTGCACCAGAACAATAACCGCCAACTACAGCTACCACGTTTTCAGAAATCAGCTTAGTAGCAGCAGCGGATGCATTCTGAGGATCACAAGCATCATCTGCGGTAGACATAACTAACTTTTTACCTAAAACCCCGCCCTTGTTGTTGATTTCCTCCAAGGCCAATTTGGCAGCGTTCTCCATATCTTTACCATAGGGTGCTTCTGAACCGGTAACAGGAACCATGAAGCCCAATTTAATTTCCCCGTCAAAACCGGGAGCCTTGGGTGCATCTCCATCACCTGAGCCAGCCGGCGGTGCAGGTGGCGGTGTTTCCGTGCCTCCGCACCCCACAACTAAAAATGCCATTAAACCAAGCAACAAAAACAAAATCAATGTTTTCTTTTTCAAATTTTGCCCTCCTCCATTTTTCCTTAACATTTTAACCTATAGAACTAACTTAATAAAGATCAAATAACATTTTTTTGTTCTCAAATCACCCCCAAAATCGTTTTAAGAAAGCCTGCATAATTCTATGTCACTAACCTCCGGTGATACGAAAACCTTCCGGCAGCGGATCCTCCGGCTCCAGCACCAGGCGATTAAAGCCCATAATTTGTGCATTGCCGCTGATAATGGGGATTACCCCCGGAATAGAGCCAATTTGCACTGTTTTCTCAATCCTACCATAAAACACTGTATCAATAACACTATAATTTATTAATTCCGTAGTTTCATCCATAATGCCCCTGGCCATCAGCAAAGGAATCCTGGCGGAAGTACCTGTACCAGTGGGGCTTCTGTCTATTTGCCCATCGGCGAAAATGGTAACGTTTTTCGAAATTAACCGGTTACCCTCCCTGACTACGGGATCGGTAATGATGGTGCCGTAGATACCACAAAGTTCAGATTCTAATGGATGCCTGACTTCCATCCTGTCCATCACCTTGTATTTGATCTCCATTCCCAATCGAACCAATTCATCCATTTCCTCGGGAACAATCTTTGCACTTAAATCCCCGGCCTCTACAAAAGCATAAAAGGCCCCCCCAAAAGCAATATCCACAGCTACCTCACCAAGTCCATCTACGGGAATCATTAGTTTTTCCGCATAAACAAAGGAAGGAACATTGGCAAAGCTGATATTTTTAACCCGGCCCCCTTCTACCAAAGCCTTAGCTGTTACCCGACCTGCCGGGGAATCAATTTTCACTGTTTGCTCCCCTTCTTGGGCCAAAACCATCCCCGTTTCGATGGCAACCTTGGTAATGGCGATAATTCCGTGGCCGCACATAGTGCTGTAGCCCTCATTATGCATAAAAAGCACACCAAAATCTCCATCCT
>CAZCQT010000159.1:0-4808 GCA_964500905.1 uncultured Moorellales bacterium | reverse complement strand
TATTCAACAAAAAATTATTCAAAAAATTGAAGACGAAACAAAAGAGAGTGAAAGTCATTCTAGATTGCGGGATTCATATCGATCTTTTTCATCGCTTCAGGAAGCGATGAGTTGGCTGCAAAGCTAATCCTATTGCACAAAATTAAAAGCTAAATGTATGGATGTTTGCTTGTTTCTAGTCCGGGGTACCTACTATGTAAATACTTGTAGATTTAAAATAATAGGGCGGGACATATAATAAAATCTTAGAGCCATTAATTGTTTATTACAATAGATGGCTCTTTATTAATTAAAATTTTTACTTACTGGAATTGTAGACTGGTATGCTAAACCACGAAATAACAGAAATGAAGGCGGAACATCTTGAATGGGAAGTTAGCTTTACCCTTTAGTTTACAATCTGAAAAAAGTAATTAATATTTTGGGGTTGAAGAAATTCTGAGGGGGCCTGAGGAAAGAGGTATGCTAGTATTCATTTAGGGCCGAGAGAGAGCGGTTAGCTTCATAGATTATCAGGAGTAATTAATCTATAAGTAAGCTAGGGTAATAAATATAACGAACCAGATTGTGTTAAATATTTCAATAAAACCAATTCGTTTCGCGGAAATTTTGTCACTGGAGGCCGGCAGGAAGATAATCACTGTTGAGAACAGGTAGGCCAGCATTAGATAAACCCCCGAAAGCCAAAGGCCAAATAAGGGTAAAATCAGCATATACAGTTTAGCTATTGTAATAAATACTTTGTTATCCCTTTCTCTGATTGAAACTTTAACATAAAAAACAGAACTTAAAAAGAACAAGAAAACTAATAAAAATAAAGTAAGAGCCATTAAGTCATATTGATGGGTGCCAATGTAATAAGAAATTAGCACTGTTGAGTTTAAGGGAAGCAAAGCAGCTAAATTATTTATAAATGCCCTTTCATTATTGTGTTTTAAAAAATATAAATTAATTAGAAAGGATGGCACCATTAGAAATACTATAAAAATAATTTTTGGATGAAGAAAAAGAATTGGCAGACCGAAAATTGCAGCTATTATTAAATAAATTAAAGTAAATCGCCACATTTCCTTCTGGGTGCTGGGCCTCCGTAGCCCTTGTAAAAAGGGATATATTGAAATATAGGCAAAGAAGATTGCAACCAGCATAAAAATGTGTTCTTTTTTAAATTCAGTAAGTAAAATACCAATCAGATATGGAGCAATCCACATAGCCCATGCACCATGTTCCTTAGGCAGAACAAACTTCATTTTAATCACCTGACTTCCATACAAAAAATAGTTAACTTTTTCAAGGAAATATAAGTTAATGCTATTTTCCCCTTTTCAGATGCTTTCATTCTCAAAACTGATCGTACCCTTTTTATTGTAACACATGGGAGGGCAAATGATTCTACCCAATGGCAGAGAATTTTGTTGTGCAGTTATGAGCTTGCTGTATGAGTTAGAATGAAAAGTTTCATATAAAAGGATTTGTTCTGGGGTTTTACGAGATAAATGGAATGTGGATAATAGAGAGCAATAATTATTTATCCTAAAGTGAGGTGTTTTTGCTTGATTTGATAAATATCTTGAGTAATATCTATCACTTATTTTACCTGGTTTTCCATGGCAATTGGAGATCGCCTTTGGTTTCATATGTGTATTATTATGTGGCAAGAGCAGTGGGGAAATAACTTAAGTTGGTGAGGTGTCTGTTGGACAATTAAAGTAAGTGCCATTCTTTTTAAATACAAAGTTTTGAACTTTTAAGTTGCAAAAAATATTAGATTGACAAAAATATATTCAAAAATTGTTAGCGAAAACGCTGAACGCGGGCTATCTAATGGCTATACTTTTGCACAGGTTAATTTTAAGAAAATAAATGATGGATTGTTAGTTGTATTAATCGATGATAAGTCAATTGTCCAGTTCTTCATCTATATCTTTTCGTTTTTTGTAGAGCGTAGCCCTTGATATGCCAAGTTCTATAGCTATACGAGATTTATTTCCGGCGTGTTTTTTCATAAGATCAAGTATTAGTCTTCTTTCTTCTACCTTTTTCGCAAATTCATCTAACAAATTGCTATTATATCTATCAAAACTTCCTTCTTTTTTTAAATTAAAAAAATTGAAGCCAGTAATTTCATTAGGAATATCAAGAATTGATAAGCAATTTGTTTGACACAAATTAACTCCCCTCTCTATAACATTTCTTAACTCACGGACATTGCCGGGCCAAGGGTAATTCATAAATAAATGCATTACCTCTTTGCTAGTCCCGATGATATTTTTACCAAGGGTGGAATTAAAATGGTTAAGAAAATATTCTATCAAAATTGAAATATCATCCTTACGCTTTCGCAAGGGAACGAGGTCTATGTTTAAAATATTCAAGCGATAATAAAGATCCAATCTGAATTTTTTTGTGTTTACTAAATCCTGGAGGTTTTTATTTGTTGCGGCAATAACTTTTACGTCAACAGATATAGATTTACTTCCACCGAGTTTGGTTATTTTTTTTTCTTCTAGAACTCTTAACAATACTGACTGCATTTCTAGAGGCATTTCTCCGATTTCGTCAAGAAATATTGTTCCATTGTTAGCAAGTTCGAATTTTCCGAAGGCACCGCCTTTGCGTGCACCGGTGAAGGCTCCTTCCACGTAACCAAAAAGCTCGCTGCCAATTAGTTCCTTAGGTATTGCCCCGCAATTAATTGAAATAAAAGGACCGTTTCTCCGGGGGCTAGCATTATGAATAGATTGAGCAAATAATTCTTTTCCCGTACCACTTTCTCCCGTGATTAACACATTACTGTTACTCCAAGCAAAGTTCTCTGCCATCAATTTGGTTTGAATGAATTTTTTGTTAGATCCTATTAAATCTTTAAAAGTAAAATGAGCACTTGAGCTAGAAAGTTTGTTTGCAATGTTATGTATATGCTTGGAGTCAAATAGGTTAATAATTGTGCCGATGTAGTTAGCTTGTATCTTTATGGGCTGGCATTCCACAAAGAAGGCCTTATTGTTTTTTAGGTTGTCAAAATATATTTCTTCTAGTTGGAAGTTTTCTCCTTTTCTTATGCTATTTAAAACCCTTACAAGTTGGGGAAAAGGATCAGTCAGAATTTTTCCGTGTAAATCAGTTTCTTTAACATCAAATGTGTTTAATATCCAATGATTACATTTTAAGATATAACCTCGATGATCTACATAAATATAACCGCGATCCTTTTGGTTTATATTTAAATTTAACAATTCATTCGCCATTATCAGCTCAGTCTCACGTAAATGTAGTTTAAGTAGAGTCTTTATTAATTCCTGATAATAATTCATATTACTTAACAATAAATTATTTGCGGAATCTAATTTCGCCATTAATAACAGGTAAGCCGGAATATTTTCGTTTTCATCATAACCAGGTGTAGCTATAGAAATAAAATTTTGGAGGGCATTTATATAATGTTCTGCTCCGACAACGACGGACTGTTTTTTTGTAAATGAGGCTAAAGCAGTAGCATTAGTCCCTATGAGATTCTCATTAAGATTAGCACCGATATCAAAGTTGATACCACTTAATTCATTTAATAATTTTTCATTACCTCTCTTAATTAGTATTGTCAAATCCGTATTTAATATATAGCAAGCACAACCCACAGTATCAATTAAATCATAAAATTCGAACACAAGCTGTCTATTTAAATCCCTTTTATATATCCAGTCCGCAGGAACTATTTTGTTTGTAGGTAATTGTGCAAGTGTGTCCGTGTAAGGATCAATTTTTGCTATCTTTGATCGTTCCCAAGATTGTAGAATAATGTCTCGAATATCATCTTCGGCGATATTTTTACCTTTAATGAACAAATCCCGATTTTCTTTAATTATTCTTTGGTTGTGGAACTGTAACAAAATTCTCACCTCTTACCTCTTGTATTTCTGTTTTGAAAAAACGAGATCTACGTGAATGTAATTATTTTCATTATAAACTACATAAGGACTATACGCAACCATTCTGTTGCCGTTTAGCAAATGGTGTCTCATAGAGTGATACACTTCTTACAAAAATGTATCACTCTATGAACACAATTTAATTGCTAGATGTTCTGTAAATGTTGAAATATATAAGTAATATAGTCGCATTTTTGCGTGGCATGAATTTTGCTTAACAATACAATAGCGATGGTTAGTATTAAATATTTTGAGGAGGGTAAAAAAATGACGGATAAAGAATGGGTTAACAATATTAAAACAAAAGTAGAAGAGGATACTAGTGTAGTTGAAGGCATTAAGGGTACCTTTCAATTTGATTTTACAAAAGATGGAGGTTCAATTTGGCATATGTCGTTTTCAGGGGATGGGGCTGTTGAAATAGGCGAGGGGCCGCTGGCCGATGCGGATTGTAAAATAACCTCAAAGTGGGAACACATGGATAAGGTCCTCAAGGGGGAACTAAACGAGCAGGTTGCAATGATGACTGGCAAAATGAAATTTAAAGGTGATATGAAAACAGCTATGCAATTAAAGAAGGTTTTGGAGCTATAAACTGTTTCATAGGCACTCTTCCGTGGTTAGTAACGTTAATTTCGTATCTTTGTTATACCATAAGGATAATAGATATATTGTTGAAAAATAACCATCGCATAAATAACAAGTAAGCTGGATAGTGAACGTGGTCACACTAGTAAAGGCAATTTTCAATGAATGCATGTTAACTTTTTTAGACCCATTTGAATGACTCGCGGCAAAAAGTTGTTTTAATTGTTTAGAAAACAGTGTTGAATTTGAATGGAGGTAAAATTATGGATTTTGCGAAAACCGAAGAACAAGAAT
>CAZCQT010000158.1:0-4880 GCA_964500905.1 uncultured Moorellales bacterium | reverse complement strand
GAAGGAAAAACTAAAGGTTACGGATTGGGATTTAATTGTTTGCGATGAAGCCCACAAAATGTCCGCTACTATTTGGGGCGGTGAGGTTAAATATACAAAAAGATTCCAATTGGGAAGATTATTATCAACAATTACTAGGCATTTTTTGCTTTTGACAGCTACACCTCATAACGGGAAAGAAGAAGATTTTCAGCTTTTTATGTCCTTAATTGACCAGGACCGCTTTGAAGGGGTTCCACGTAGCACTAATCAAGCTGTGGATGTATCAGACGTAATGCGCAGACTCCTAAAGGAGGAATTATTGAAATTTGATGGCACTCCATTGTTTCCCGAGCGAATTGCCTATACAGTGAATTATGATCTTTCCCCTGCTGAAGCCCGGCTTTATAATGCAGTTACCAACTACGTCCAAGAAGAATTTAATCGGGCGGAACAGCTAAATAAAGAAAGAAAAAACACAGTTGGCTTTGCTCTTACCATACTACAGCGACGCTTGGCTTCTTCCCCGGAAGCTATTTATCAGTCTTTGAAACGCAGGAGGCAAAGGTTGGAAAATAGACTTAATGAGGAACGACTTGGTAAGAGGGCTGTCGAATATAGGGCTGATTTTCCGGATGATTATGATGATGACGACCTGCCTTCCTCAGAGCTGGAGGATGTGGAGGAGGAAATTGTTGATCAGGCGACCGCCTCCCAAACCATTTGGGAATTAGAGGCAGAAATAGAAATACTAAAAGGATTGGAAAGAATGGCCAATGAGGTTAGGGTGGGTGGTGAGGACCGCAAATGGTTCGAGTTATCTCGGCTTTTGCAAGATGATGACAGGATGTTCGGTGGGGATGGCTTAAGAGAAAAGCTAATTATTTTTACTGAACATCGGGATACCCTTCGTTATCTGACGGACAAGATACGCTCTCTTTTGGGGCGGGAAGAAGCTGTTGTTACTATCCATGGTGGCATGTTAAGGGGTGAAAGAAGGAAAGTCGAGGAGCTTTTTAAGCAAGATAAAAAAGTCCGAATTTTAATCGCCACTGATGCCGCAGGAGAAGGCATTAACCTACAAAGGGCTCACTTGATGATCAACTATGATCTACCCTGGAACCCCAATCGCTTGGAACAGCGTTTTGGTCGTATTCATCGGATTGGGCAAACAGAGGTTTGTCATCTCTGGAATCTAGTTGCTAAAGAAACAAGGGAAGGGATGGTTTTTCAAAGACTATTTGAAAAACTTGAGCAAGAAAAAGAGACACTTAAGGGAAAAGTTTTTGATATCCTGGGCAAAATTAACTTTGATAACCGCTCCTTACGGGAGCTGCTTATTGAAGCGGTTCGCTACGGTAATGATCCAGCTAAAAAGGCAGAGTTTTATCGGGTAGTAGACCACACATTGGACAGGGATAGTCTAAAAAGACTCCTAGATGAGAGAGCCTTAACAGAAAACACAATGAACTTTCAACAAGTGATGACAATTAAAGAAGATATGGAAAGAATTGAAGCCCGTAGACTACAACCCCATTTTATCGAGACTTTTTTTATAGAGGCCCTTACCTACTTGGGAGGTAAAATTAGACAAAGAGAAATGGGTCGTTACGAAATTACTTATGTACCCTTTGCCATAAGAAACAGGGACATGCAAATTGGTTTTGGCGAGCCGGTTTTGCAAAGGTATGAGAGAGTTTGTTTTGACAAAGTTTATAGCAACCCACAGGGTCTAACCTCCGCCGCGTTAATTGCCCCGGGACATCCCCTTTTGGCGGCTACCATAGATTTAGTACGGGAAAGAAGCATTGATGTATTAAAAAGAGGGGCAATTTTTATTGATGACCACGATGATGGTGCAGCTGAAAGACTTTTATTCTATTTGGAGGATTCCGTCCAAGATGGAGTTGTTTTATCTGGAAAAAACAACAGGATTATTTCCAAGCAAATTAATTTTGTAGAGATAATGGCTGATGGCAGTGCAACTAATGCGGGATACGCACCTTACCTGGATTATCGTTCCCCCCAAGAAGGGGAGCAGAAAATAATCAGAGATTATTTGTTAAAACAGGCCTGGTTGCAAGACAATGTGGAGGACATTGCCTTAAGTCATGCTATTTCTCAAATTATTCCCGGCCACGTATCCGGGGTGCGGCAACGTAAAATAAAATTAATAAATAAAACTATTAAGGCGGTAAAGGAAAGATTAACCGCCGAAATACAATACTGGGATTTCCGCGCGGCGGATTTAAAAGAAAAAGAAGCCACGGGAAAAATCAATGCTAAATTAAATTCCCTGCGGGCTGCGCGAAGGGCAGAAGAGCTGGAGGCTCGCATGATTAAGCGTCTAGAGGAGCTGGAAAAAGAAAAGTCAATTTCCGCTCTGCCACCTGTTGTGATTGGTGGGGCCGTTGTTATACCTAAGGGCTTATTAAATAAATTATCAGATTACCCCTCAACATTTGTCATGGACGTGACGGCCAGGAGAAAAGTTGAATCAGCGGCGATGGAAGCAGTGATGAAAACGGAATGGGAGCTAGGTTTTATACCCAAAGATGTCAGCAAAGAAAAGGTCGGCTATGATATAGAGTCCTATATACCTCAGGAGAAGCGAAGGGGTGACGGTCCCTGTTTACGTTTTGTAGAGGTAAAAGGCAGGGCCAGGGGCGCTACTACCGTAACTGTCAGCAAAAATGAAATATTGACCGCTTTAAATAAGCCGGAGGAATATATCCTAGCTATTGTGGAAGTGGATCAAAAAGCAACAAAGGTCCTCTATCTAAAAAAGCCTTTTAAAGAAAGGCCAGATTTTGCGGCTACCAGTATTAACTATAGCATTGTAGACTTATGTAAAAGTGGAGAAATTATTTTGAAACGAGGTAGTCTAGATGACTTACAAAAGGAAGCTAATTGAAGTTGCCATACCCTTAAAGGCAATTAATGCCGAGTCCGCCAGAGAAAAATCCATCCGTCATGGACATCCATCAACCCTACATTTATGGTGGGCCAGAAGGCCCTTGGCGGCGGCTAGGGCAGTTATTTGGGCCTCCTTGGTAGATGATCCTTCTAGTTTGCCGGAGGAATTCCCTACAGAGGAAGCACAGAATAAAGAACGGGAACGTTTATTTGCTATTTTAGAGGAACTGGTAAAATGGGAAAATACAAATAACCACGAAGTTCTTGACAAGGCTAAGGCTGAGATAATGAAATCCACAGGGGGCAACCCGCCACCTTTATTGGATCCCTTTGCCGGAGGGGGGGCCATCCCCTTGGAGGCTCAAAGATTAGGCTTGGAAGCCCATGCCGGCGATTTAAATCCGGTAGCGGTAATGATTAACAAGGCTATGATCGAAATACCCCCAAGGTTTGCAGGAATGCCTCCGGTTAATCCAGAGGCTAGATCCAAGGTGGGGAGCGAGATTGAATGGAAGGGTGCTCAAGGGTTGGCTGAGGATGTGCGCCATTATGGGGAATGGATGAAGCAAAGGGCATTTGAGAGGATTGGGCATTTATATCCAAAGGTTATGGATAATGAAGGTAAGGAAAGAACGGTTATTGCTTGGATTTGGGCCAGGACAGTTAAATGTCCTAATCCAGCTTGTGGCTGTGAAATGCCCTTGGCAAACAGTTTTGTGCTCTCCAAGAAAAAGGGTAATGAAGCTTATATTCAACCTATAATTGAAGGAAAGAAAATAAGGTATGAAGTGAGGTATGGTAATAATGTACCCAAACCACCCAAGGCAGGACGGGGCAAGTTTAGATGCATTTGCTGTAACTCAATTGTTGATGGTTCATATGTGAAAACCGAAGGAGTTGCAAAAAGGATAAGTACCAAGCTCATGGCTATAGTAGCAGAGGGTGAAAACAGGCGGTTATATATTTCTCCGAATGCAGAACATGCAAAAATTGTAGGTTGCGATGAGCCGAAATGGAAACCCGAGGGTTTCATGTTCGGGAAAGCCGCAGATCAGCTACCTTTATATGGGTATGTTAGTTTTGGGGACTTATTTACCAATCGTCAGCTAACTGCCCTAACAACTTTTAGTGATCTTGTTGCTGAAGCCCAAGAACTTGCAAAGGTTGACGCAATGGTCGCCGGTTTTGCCGATGACAATATTCCCCTAGCAACAGGTGGTAAAGGTGCTCAAGCTTATGCACAGGCATTAGGTGTTTACCTAGCTTTCGCAGTAGACAGACAAGCAAACTACTCCTCTTCCCTCAACGTTTGGGGTGGGGGTTTTATAGTTCAAACTTTTGGTCGGCAAGCATTACCAATGGTTTGGGACTTCGCGGAGAGCAACCCATTTTCAAATTCAACGGGGAATTGGGCAGGGGCAATAAATTGGGTAGCTTTAGCAATGGATCGTTTCCCTTTAGAACCTGATAGTTTAAATATAGAGGTAAGACAATTCGATGCCCAAAGTGATAATGGTATGCGCAATATTATGGTATCTACAGATCCACCTTACTATGATAATATTGCTTACGCAGATTTATCGGATTTCTTTTATATCTGGATGCGACAAGCATTAAAAAACACCTATCCTAAATTGTTTAGAACAATGCTTGTGCCAAAATCAGAGGAATTAGTCGCCACACCGTATCGTTTTGAAGGGAATAGAGACAAAGCCTGCCAATTCTTTGAAGATGGGATGTTGCAAGCATTCAAACAAATTAATGTCTACGCAGTAAAAGATATCCCTACCACAGTATATTATGCCTACAAGCAAAGCGAATCTAATAAAAATGACAATACCACTTCTAGTGGTTGGGAAACAATGCTATCCGCAATTGTTGAAGCCAGTTTTACCATTACCGGTACATGGCCGATGCGTACTGAAATGGCAAACAGATCAATTGGCATTGATACTAACGCGCTGGCTTCCTCAATCGTTTTAGTT
>CAZCQT010000157.1:3269-4926 GCA_964500905.1 uncultured Moorellales bacterium | reverse complement strand
AAAAAGTTGTTTGAATGAGCCGGCTGAACCACTATTGCACTATCCGCACCACTGCTGCTACCTGCAATTGCTACCACTTCTTCCCCATAAGGAATCAACCCCGCATCCAGAGCCATACCGACAATTTCCACACCTACTTTTACTATCTGCTCCTTTTTTTGACCAATACATTTTATACCTCCTTGTAAATTTCCCAATTACGAAACTAGCCTTCCTTATATCTTGTTAAAAACTGTTTAGTTCTTTCTTCCTTTGGGTTTCCGAAAACCTCCTGAGGGGAGCCCTGTTCCACAATTATGCCCTCATCCATAAAAATAACCCTGTCTGCCACATCCCTGGCAAAAGCCATTTCGTGAGTTACAATTATCATCGTAGTGTTGCGTTCCGCCAAAGTACGAATAACCTTCAGCACCTCCCCAGTTAGCTCCGGATCCAGGGCTGAAGTAGGCTCATCAAAACACAAAATATCCGGTTCCAAGGCTAATGCCCGAGCAATGGCGACCCTTTGTTGCTGTCCACCTGACAGTTGATGAGGGAAACAATCCAACTTATCCGATAATCCAACTTGGTCAAGAAGCATTTTACCCTTTTCCTCAACCGTTTTCAAAAAAGTTCTTTTTTGCTTTTGAAAATCTAATTGCTCTTTAGCCAGCAATCTTGGTGCTAATGTGACATTTTCCAAAGAGGTGTACTGCGGAAAGAGATTGAAGTTTTGAAAAACCAAACCAAAATGCAGACGTTTTTTCCGTACCTCACTTTCCAGTTGTGTCGAAGGGTCTGATGCATCAAAAATCACTTCATTATTGATGATAATACTTCCTTCATCCGGCCGTTCCAAAAAATTTAGACAGCGCAGCAATGTAGTCTTTCCGCTTCCGGAGGAACCGATAATTGCAATAGCTTCGCCTTTTTCCAAAGAAAAATTAATTCCTTGTAAAACCTCCAAGGTTCCAAATCGTTTTTCAATGTCTTTTACCTCTAAAATTGCCATTGGAATCCCTCCCCTAGACACGGAAATAACTTAGTTTCTTCTCTAGCCAACCAAACAATAGGGTCAATATTCCTACGAAGATGAGGAAATAAATGCCTGTACTAAAAAGCGGCCAAATTAAGCCCTTGTTGGTATATTCCCCCGCCATCATAATAATTTCTTTAATTGTAATAATACGGGCAAGAGAGGTATCCTTTACTAAGGTAATGACTTCGTTACCCACAGGAGGAAGAATACGCTTTATAACTTGAAGTAAAGCGATCTTAAAAAAGACCTGCACCTTTGTCATGCCTAAAACTTGCCCGGCTTCATACTGTCCCTTTGGTATGCTTTCAATCCCACCTCGGAAAATTTCTGAAAAATAGCAAGCATAGTTAATAATAAAAGCTACAGCTGCCGCTATAAAACGACCTCCCGCACCACTTGGCCAGGAAAGAGGCATTCCCAAAAGACCGGGCCCATAGAAAATTATAATTAACTGTAACATCAGTGGTGTACCCCGGATAATCCAGACAAATGTTTTAACCAGCCACCGGAGAGGGCGAAAAGTATTCATTGAGCCAAAGGCAATTAATAAGCCCAAGGGCAATGAAAATAAAAGGGTGTAGGCAAAGAGCTTAACATTAATTAAAAAACTGTCCGACAATCTTTCAATAATTACAAAAA
>CAZCQT010000157.1:0-3169 GCA_964500905.1 uncultured Moorellales bacterium | reverse complement strand
GACAATCTTTCAATAATTACAAAAAGTTGGTCCATATCTATTTACCTCAACTGTCAAATAGCGGAACAAAGACCCTTGCTCTGCTCCGCTCCTTTTTTGTCTTATAAAATATTTACTCGGACAGCTCCAAGCCGTATCTGTCGGCCAATGCAGCTAAAGAACCATCTGCAATAAGTTCATCAAAAATTTTATTTACTTTTTCAGCAATATCAGATCCTTTACGAAAAGCAACGCCATAATCTTCTTCCGCCATATGTTCTACAATAACTAGGTCTGCGTAGCTTGTGCCTGCACCTGTCATGGTTTTTGCCAAGGTTAGATCCAATACAGCGGCATCAGCAGTACCGGCTTTTACTTCCATTAAGCACTCAGTTTGCATAGTTTTAGGAACATAGCTTGCCTGGCTTAGATCTTCGTCATCTTGAATGGTTGACTCTCCCGCAGAACCCTGCTCCGCAGTTAAAATTTTATCAACCAAGGATGCAACACCATTATAAGGTGCATTTGCCTTCATTAGAATTACCTGGGCATTTTTAACATAAGGTTTGGTTAATTCCATGGTTCTTTGCCGTTCGGCATCTATGGTCAGTCCGTTCCAAATACAATCAAGAGATTTTGCATTTAACTCGATTTCCTTTGTATCCCAGTTAATTTCCAGAAAATCAGGCTCTACTCCGAGTTTGTCGCAAACCATAGTGGCCAACTCCGTATCAAAGCCAGTAAATACGCCGCTTTCATCCGTATAATTCATAGGTTCATAAATGGTATATCCTATAATCATTTTACCCTTGCCTTTAACATATTCGTAATCACTTTCATTCCTGGACTCTTGCGGGCTTCCTTCACCTGTCGACTGATCAGGCTGGTTAGGCTGGCCAGCTTCCGGTGTACCACAGGCAGTTAGCGTAAAAGCCATAAACAAAGCCAAAAATAAAATTAAAAATTTCTTCACAAATAATACCCCCAATTTCAGTTTTATAGTCGTTTAACATTATATCACTTTAACAAGGTAAAGCAAGAACTTATTCTTGCCTTAGAACTTTTTCTTCTATAAATAATCTTAACTAAAATTTTAACTTGCTGAAACATTTTTGGTCATGCTTCTCATTATTAACAGAAATCTTTTATTAATATAATTATTATATTTACTAGTTAAAATTAATTGATTAGGGAAGAATCTTTAATCACTGGTGCATTTATAATTAACTGTTGAGTCATCAGGCTCAATGAAGGCGGGGTAAAATTGGATAATATTTACCTGGATTCGGATAATTTAAAAGCAGCATTTCAGCCTACAAAGGATTTTTATTTCTTCCCGGAATTACTTCAGGTTGAAAAAAAACTAGAGGATCTTCTTAGTGGCAGCACTGAAACGGTTATGAAAATCTGCAAAAATCTGCTGACTGCCGGAGGCAAAAGGCTTAGACCCCTATTGGCTTGCCTAAGCGGAAGAATTTTTGGAATCGAAGGGGAAGACCTAATTAATTGTGCTACGTCTTTGGAACTGATACACATGGCTTCTTTAATCCACGACGACATTATAGATGAGGCTGGAACAAGACGTGGTAAACCATCTGTGAACTCAGTTTGGGGCAATCAAATTGCTGTTTTAACAGGAGATTTTTTATTTGCTAAGGCTTTTGAACTGCTTTCTCCTTCCCATCTTTCTCCCGTTTTAACTGTGATTACCATGGCGATTGATGCAATGTGCCAAGGTGAAATCGAACAAGCTCTTGCAAAAAAAGATTTGGAGCAAACAGTTCAACAATATTTTAATCGAATAGAGAAAAAAACCGGCAGGTTGATTATTGCCAGTTGTTCCATAGGACCTTTATTAGCCGAAGGTGAGCCGACAAAGTTGTTCTCTTTGCAAAATTACGGGCTAAATCTGGGCTATGCTTTTCAAATTATAGACGATTTATTTGACCTAAAGGGTAGTTCAAAATTAATAGGAAAACCAACAAACATTGATTTGGATCAAGGCTATTTAACCCTACCTGTTTTACAATTATTAGCAGATCCTTTGTACAAAAACGAAGCCGAAACAATTTTAAGCAAACTACCCTTATCCTTAAATAATAGACTTCGTTTACAGCAACTAATGACAAGTTCCGGAGTCTTTGACAAGTCATATAATCAAGCAAGGGAATTTATTAAACAAGCCAAATCCCAACTGGAGGCTTTCGCCCCTTCTCCTCCGGTTACAGCCTTATTATCACTGGCCGATAGTCTGCTGGAAAGAAACCTCTAGTCTTACAGCTTACCTTTTCTTCTTAAAAGCAGGCAGACTTGATGCAGTATCCTCGCCCTAAAGCCACCTGCCTTTAAAAGGTGCATGGTTACCTCTTTTTTATTGTTAAGTAAAGCCTTTGTATCTGATAAATACATAGCTAGAAGTCCATCAAGGACTATTAAATGAAAATTGGCACAGGGTAATCCTTGGGCCTCTTTTTTTGATTTTAATAAAAAATAGGATAACCTTTCTTTTGTTTTATTTAAATTTTGATAATAGGAGACAAAATTCAAATCTCCTTCTGTTTCGTCTTCTTCCAAATCTATAAAATAATCAAGTAGAATATGTATGCCTCCAATCCAGGGAAAATAAGCATTACAGACATTCCGCACCTGTTTTTTTGTTAGCTTTGGATCCATTGCTAAAGCGGCAAGCATAAAAATCCCCAAAGTAGAACCGGTAGCTGCCGCAAATTCCCAGGGTGAAATCCCTAAGTACTCTCGTTTTGCTGCCCATTGCAACAGCTTATCCTCCCTGGTATCTTTACTCAGATGTTTTAGGCTTTGCAAATCCACATATAAATACGCTAATTTCAAGATTTCCTCTTTAACTAAATGATAACTAGGCAAAGATTTCCTAATGACTTTTTGACAATGATCCCTTAAAAGAAATAAATAACCGCCGTCGTCTTTATAGGGGTAGTAAGCGTAATAATCCTTCCAACCTGCTTGCTCTAAATCCAGAGCATCTAACATTGCTAAGTGCAATTGCCGGAAAGCAATTTCATCAAAAACTCCGGCACGATCACAAAGGTTATCCAGATAATCACTAATAGTTTGCAATGCCACAACGAAGCCGACAAATTCCTTTGTTTTAACGCCCGAAAACAACGAAAAAATTGCCCCACCCTTGGCATGAAAGCTCTTGTCTTCAATA
>CAZCQT010000156.1:0-4928 GCA_964500905.1 uncultured Moorellales bacterium | reverse complement strand
TGAACATAGTGAAGGGTCTCATGCAGAAGCACATGCAATGGTTACAACCGTTAAATCATTGACACCAAACATGTGTTCGGGTATAATTTAGCTAATTTAAGGAGGTGTAAAAATGGAAACAACTAAAAAAATCGATTGGGAGAAGCATTGGCCAAACCTACTGGCCCTATACCCCTTTCTGGCGGAGGACGGCGGAAATTACACGAGAGTATTGCTACTGGATGAGGAAGCAATGGTGGATACCCGTAAAACAAAAACAGTTTTAACTCACTTAGCCAGAAACTTCTCCTTGGATTTAACCCTAGTAAAGGCAAGGGGCAGAAAAGTATTGCATTGCTCCAGAGAAGTTCCCTTGGTTATTATGTCTGAATTGGTGCTGCTCCCTGTTAAAAGAAGGGAGCCTCCCATGAAGGATGCCGGCAGCATGGGCTATGTGGTTTTATCCCAAATTGCCGGTTGGGATGATTCACCCGAAGCCGGTTTTCGTACCAGAATTTTATTCCACAATCAAAACTATTTAGATATTTTAACTTCCCAAACCACATTTAGGAAAAGAATAGCGGAGGCAGAGCAATTATTGGGAGATTATCATAGAAGACATCAATTGTATCAAGGCACTCCGGGTTTTCCGGTAGGCTATGGCTGGCCTCCGAATGGACATTCCTGGGCGATGGTCAGAGAAAAAAATCGAAGTGGTGGATTTCGCGGATTTTATTAAAGGAATTTGGTCTTTAGGAGAGAATATTTGATGGGTAAGGAAAAAGGGGGATTTAACAATGAACGGACACAGAAACAAAATCTTAAAAGCATTATTTCTTATGATCCTTTTTCTAGCCATCATTCCCGGGGCTTTAGTTTATGCCGCCGAGGCAGCTCCGCTGGAAGAAATCAAGGAATTGATCAGAGATAATTATGCAGGGGAAGTTAGCGAAAAGGTTTTAGCTGCCGACACTGCAGAAAAATTATTTGTTGAGTTGGGGGATTTGCATAGCAGTTACATGACTCCCAAAGAGTTTGAGGATTTTAAAATTGCCTCTTCGCAGGAGTATGCCGGAGTTGGTATGCAGTTGGTTTTAAAGGGAGATTATTTGGAGGTAACTGTAGTCTTCCCTAATACCCCCGCAGAAAGTGCCGGGGTTAAGCCCGGGGACTTGGTTTACTCAATTAACGGTGAATCCATGAAAGGCCGTAATCAGGATGAAATTGTTAATTTAATCAGAGGACCGGCAGGCACAACCGTTTTGATTGGGTTTTTAAGAGAGGGACATGATGAAGTCCTGCTTTTTAGCATGACAAGAGCAAATATTCATCTTGAGGTATTGGAACACCAAATGCTGGAGCCCGGAATTGGCTATATTTCTTTGTCAAATTTTACCCCCACCAGCGGGGCGGAATTTAAGCAAATGCTTTTTGATTTAAAGTTCAATGGTGCCAAGGGCTTAATTTTTGACTTAAGACAAAATGGCGGTGGTTATTTGACTGCTGCTTTAGATATTGGTTCGCTGTTTGTGGGAATTGGGGAACCATTGCTGCACGTAGTGGATGGAGACGGTGATAAAGTTACTTATCAATCCCTGACAGTGGCTATTGATTTACCAACCGTGGTTTTGGTAGATGAAGACAGTGCCAGTGCCTCGGAAATTGTAGCGGGTATTATCAGGGATGGCGGAGCGGGTTGGTTGGTAGGAAACACCACCTTTGGTAAGGCATCAGTCCAAACCCTCTTTCCTTTATCCGACGGAGGTGCTGTTAAGCTGACAACAGCACGCTATTTAACCCCCAGTGAATATGATCTTAATGGGGTGGGCTTGGTTCCGGATAAAATAATTGAAGCCAGGGATCAGCAATTGGATGGGGCATTGGCTTTTTTGAAAGCGGAGCTGGCAAAGATGCCTTCTAAATACACAGGAGTATTTAAATTGGCTCCCCAAGGTGTTTTTTGGAATGGGGAGCAGGTGGCCTTAAACCCGGCTCCATTTGAAGAGGATGGGCAAATTATGGTGCCTGTTCGTTCTGTAGGGGAAATTTTTGGCTTAAATATTTATTGGGATGAAACAAAAAACCAAATTAGGGCGTCTAATGAGGAAAGGGTATTTTTGCTAACCCCCGGGGTGAAAGAGGTTTCCCTTAATGGTCAAGTGCGGCAGCTGCCGGTGGTGCCTCTTTTAAAAAATGATCGGATGTTTCTTCCGATTAGGGCTTGGGCCGATCTTCTGGAAGCGGAGTTGGGGTATGATCAAGAAACCAACACAGTGACTATCATTAAGCAGTAGCCGGACGGGGGGTAGGAACGATAGTTTAACAATGGTTTAACGGTAGTTTAACAGTTGTAAAACCTTTGCATGTGTTGCTTTTGGGTTGCGGCGATTAGTAATTGCCCCTACTGCATAAAGCCCGTAGTAATACTTGTAGGGGCGAATATTATTCGCCCGAACCTAGTGAGAAATCTCAACTTCACTGAAAAAAGGTGTAAAAGCAATACAAAGAAATACATATGAAAAACTTTATGTTATTTTAAAAAAGGGGGAAGAAAATTGCGAATAAAGGGTAAAAAGACAATTGTATCAGTTATTGTAATTGTTTTTATGCTTAGTTTGGCATCATCGGCAGGGGCAACACCTTTTAAGGACATGGGAAACCACTGGGCGGATAAGGATGTCAGCAGAATGCATGCTAAGGGCATAGTTGCCGGTTATGGGGACGAATATCGCCCTAATGAGAATATCAACAGGGAACAAGCCATTGTGATGCTAATTAGAGCCATGGGCTTAACCGGCGAAGCAACCGGTCTGGTGCTTCCGGCTATTTTTTCTGATCCCCAGTCAGTTACTCAAGATTTCAGACCGATAATTGCTTTGGCAATCAATAAAAAGATTTTGTCTACAACGGATACATTTGATTTTCGTCCAAAGGAGCCAATCAAAAGACATGAAATTGCGGTTTTTATCGCGAAGGCAATGGGCTTTGACGGGGGAACCAGCGGCGTTTTAACTTTTATTGATGCAAAAGAGATTAATGATTTGGCAGCTTATGCGGTTCCTTTTATTTCTTATGTTAATAAGGAAGGCATTATGGTAGGGGATGTGGAGAACAGGTTTAAGCCTACCAATGAGGTAACCAGAGCCGAAATGGCTACCATGCTGACCAGAATAGATAATAAATTAAAAAGAATTACAGCAAACGTCATAAAGGGGGAGGTTTTTAGTCCTTCCAGCAATTCTGTTTTGGTAAAAGATGCGGATGAACAAATTATCACCTTGGTTTTCGATCCAAAGGCGGATATTTTTAAAAACAATCAAAGGATTGCAATTAGCGGATTAGTGAAAGGAGATAAGCTGGAGGCTATCAAAAACGCTCAGGGACAAGTGGTTTATCTAGAGGTAGTACCTGCGGATAAATTTTCTTATGACCGCAGAACTGTTACCGGCACTATTGATAAAATAATGCTTGGTTCGCCTACGGTTTTTACTATAAATACTAACCTGGGTTTGACAAACTACAGCTTAAAGTATGATGCCAAAATAACAGTGGATGGTTTGCCGGCTCAGGCAACAGATATTATGGCGGGTCAAAAGGTAACCTTAGTGGTGGAAGGCAATGACATAGTAGAGCTGGAAGGGGAAAATGCAGAAAGAGAACTAAAAGGAGAAATCAGGGCGATTAGTCTGGGTTTCTTCCCCAGCATTACCATTGAAGATGAATTGGGCCACAGAGTTACTTATACTTTAAATAATATGGCCAGGGTAGAGTTAGATGGCAGGGTTTCCGACGGGCAGGATTTAGCCGTTGGGCAGCAGGTCAGAGCCATGGTAATAGGCACGGAAATTACCAGGCTGTGGGCCAGTAGCTTTGTAAATGAGTTGAAGGGCAGTTTTGTCAGGGTAGATTACGCCCCTCAAGAAACTGTGGTTGTTAAAGTGGAAGTAGCAAAAGGAGTTTGGGAGGAACGATCTTACGAGTTAGCAAAGGATGTCTCCATACGCCGGGATCTTAGAAGTGTTACTTTACGGGATTTAAGAAAAGGGGATATGCTGGAAATAGATCTGAAAAACAATCAAGTTATTTCTATCTATGCTGAAAAGCTGCAAATGGATACAGAAGGACGAATTGTTTCTATTACGTTATCCAGGACTCCGTTGTTAACCATAATGGATAATAATGGACAGGAATGGGAGTTTGAGGTTGCTCCCGATGCCAGGCTGAGAAAAGAAAGGGAAAGCATTACTATAACGGATCTGCGAATTGATGATTATGTGTCCATTAGAGTGGAGGGGCAAAGCATTACCAGCCTGCAAGCCGAAAACAGAGTGGTTAAGGACTATTTGATTGGCAGCGTAGATAAGGTTAATAAGGATTCCCAGATTATCGGTTTGGAGATTGCCGGCAATAATGCCCAAGGGGTAGGAGTTTATACGGATCGCTATACCAGGTTTATTAAGTTCGGCAATGATATCCGCCTACAGGATTTGTCGGTGGGAGATACAATTTTTGTGCTGGGCAGGTATGAGAGCTACAGCTTTACGGCTGAAACAGTGGTAGTAATCAGTGCGGCGGAATAGTAGGGGACAGGAGAACCTTTTGACGGTTGAACAGTAGTTTAACAATTGTAAAACCTTTGCATGTGTTTCTTTGGGGATGCGGGCGATTACTAATCGCCCCTACTTGCTCAGGATGACAGAATCGGCACTGTCTAACAAAAGTGTCATCCTGAGCAAGGCGAAGGATCTCAAACCCCAAAGAATTACATGCAAAGCCTTTCCTGTCCCCTGCCCCCACAGTTGTTCCTGGTAGGGGCGAATATTATTCGCCCGCACCTTAAAAGGTTACATTGTTTTTAGGTATTAGCGGAACAGCATTTGTGCTGTTCCGTTTTTTTGTGTAGTTTTTTCTAAAAAATACATTGACAAAAGACGGTGGATGAGTGATAT
>CAZCQT010000155.1:0-4940 GCA_964500905.1 uncultured Moorellales bacterium | reverse complement strand
CAAAGGGAAACGATTTGTATAATCGCAACAGATAGAAAAATTCCCAAAAGGTGATTCAGGGTGATAATATGGATAGTTTTATTGCTGTTGACATAGAGACGACAGGCTTAAACTGTGATCTTGACAGAATTATTGAGGTGAGTGCAGTCAGGTTTTCCGGCGGGGAGATAACAGATACTTATTCCAGTCTTGTTTTTACAAGCAAAGAGATAGCCCCCTATATTGAACAGCTGACTGGCATATCAAATGAGATGGTTCAGTCCGCCCCTAAGGAGGAGTTTATCAAGACGGAACTGATAAATTTTTGCGGGCAGCAGCCGCTGGTTTTTCATAATGCAAGTTTTGATATATCTTTTTTAGAGAGGTTTTTTAACAAACCAATAGAAAATCAAATTTTAGATACATTGGAAATGACGAGGGTCCTGTTTCCAGCCCTTCCATCATACAATTTGAACAGCCTGGCCCATTATTTTGAAATACCATTACCAAAACACAGAGCATTAGATGACGCTATCAGCTGCGGAAACCTGCTCCTTAGATGCATGGAGAAAATTAGCAACCTGAAACCCCATATTCTATCACTAATTCTGACCTTTTTAAAATATTCGGATGATTACCTTGGTTACGTTGTTGAACAGCAATATTATCGAAATATATGGGAATCTAAGGTAGATTCCCAGGAATTCCGGTTTAGATCCATTATTCCAAAATATAAACATCCGGAGGCAACAGAACCGCCAAAACCACTGCTGATTGACGAATTTACACTTGAAAAAATTGAAACCTTGCTTTCCTGCAATGGTTCTTTTTTAAACAAGTTTCCTAATTTCGAATTCAGACCAGGACAAATGGAAATGCTAAGACAAATTTGTCAATCTTTTTTGGAAGGCCGCCTATTTGTTGCTGAGGCTGCGACTGGAACGGGAAAATCCTTGGCATATCTCCTTCCGGCAATTCTCTGGTCAATCCTGAAGGATGAAAAAGTTGTTATTTCTACTCACACAATAAATTTGCAAGAACAGCTATCGAACAATGACCTGCCAATAATAGAACACATGCTTGGACTTGAAAATTTTTGTTCAGCTATTCTTAAAGGTAGAAACAATTATTTATGTTTAAATAAACTACAACAGCAATTTAATAGTGCCCCGCAAAATTCTCCTAAGCTGAATTATTTCTTAGCAAGGATTGTAAATTGGTTGGATATTACTGCCCTTGGAGATAAAACTGAATTAAACCTCAAAAAAGATGATCATGAGCATTGGATCAGTATTGCAGCTGATAGCTATTCTTGCTTGGGCAACAAATGCGAATTTTTTAGTGATTGTTACGTGACTCATGCAAAGAAAAAAGCTGAGCGGGCAAAAATATTAATTACAAATCATTCTATGTTACTAAGTGATATAAAAACAAGCAATGGGGTTTTGCCAAATTTCAAATACCTGATAATTGACGAGGCCCATAATTTAGAGCAAGAGTCAATAAGTCATCTTACAATAGAATGTTCAAGCTATTTGTTGAACACAATTACTAGAAATTTAAAATTAACACTTGAGGGCCTTGCTTTATCCATGAAGAGATTCAGAAAAAAGCAGTTTTACTCTGTTGACAATGAGTGTTTTGCTGAAATAGACATGATTTATGATAAGGCAATAACAGACTTAAATGCCCTTGGTAAGATATCTAATGAGTTCAGGGCATCAATCAGGCATTTATGGTTCACCTTAGAGGAAACAGATCAGAACCAAGCAAAATGGCTGCGAAGAGGTATTTCAGAGAATGATGAATGGATACTGGTAAACAATGTGGCCCAAAACGTAATCTTTAGATTGCTCGATTTAACGAAGCATGTATCCAAAATAATTGTTCTATTAAAAGATATTCAAGGATTTTCCTACAACCTTAATATTCACTTTTACAGCCAGATTTGCCAGGAATATGCCTCTAACCTTAGCAGCATACTTAATCTTGATATTGAAGACAAGGTAACCTGGCTAGAAACGTATTCCAACGATATGTTTTCATTAAAACAAGCTCCATTGGAAGTAGGAGAAATTCTGGCCGAAAAAATCTATCAGGAGAAGGAATGCGTTATTTTTACCTCAGCGACCCTGACAGTTGAAAATAGTTTTAGTTTTTTTAATGAGCAGGTAGGCCTGGATTTGGCAGAGCAGGAAAGGATATGCGCCCACATCTATCAATCACCATTTAATTTTGAAAAACAGGCCACATTATGTATTCCGACAAACCTGCCCAATCCAGCCGATCTGCCCAGCCAATATGAATCTATCCTATATTCCGCGTTAGAACAAATGATTACGGCTAACAAAGGCAGAACGTTAGTATTATTTACTTCACGCCAGCAATTGCTTGATTGTTATTATTGTTTGAAGGAAAGCTTGCAAGAACAAAATATTAAATTATTAGCCCATCATATTGACGGAAGCAGAACCTCTATTCTAGAACGATTTAAGCAGCAGGAAAATTCAGTTTTGTTTGGTACAAATAGTTTTTGGGAAGGGGTGGATATACCAGGTAACTCCTTGACACTGTTAATTATTATGAGACTGCCGTTTCAAGCGCCCGGTATCCCCACCCTAGCGGCCAAAATGGAATATTTTAAGAAAAACAAGCGCGATCCTTTCAGTAACCTCAACCTTCCGCAGGCCATAATCCGATTTAAACAAGGCTTTGGACGGCTTGTAAGAACTAAGCAAGATAGCGGGTTTGTAGTTGTATTGGATAAAAGAATTATTGAAAAATTTTATGGTAAAAGATTCTTGGGCTCCCTGCCCCTTAAAACCCATTTCAGGGGTGAATTTCAGGATATTGTTCAGGAGATAGCATATCGGAACAAGCCTGATGTGAAATAAACCATATAGGCAGGTTATATTCTTCTCTCACCTTGAATATGTTTGTATGGGGGGAGGGACAGGCAGTGCACGTTTATTTTTTATATTTTTTTTTATGTTTTTTGTTAGGCCGTACTTCTTTTAAAAAGCAAATAAAAGCGCTTGTCATGGATGATTATTGTCTGGTTAAACCTTGGATATTCGAAAAAATAGTGCTTTGCGCTGTTTATGAGCCCATTAAAGTACTTCTTATATTTTTATTCAGCCTATACATGGGTACTTACAATATTATTTTGGTTAGCTGCCTTGGGCTAATTACCTATTTGCTGAGTTATACAATCTGTTTTAAATATTCTGCATCCTACTTAGTTTTTTTGTTTTGGATTGCAGCATTGGTGTTTCAACTAGAGGGTCTTCAGCTGAGCCTTGCCTTGTTTTTAAGCAGCTATCTGTTAAGTAAAAAATGGGGTGTAGCTAGTCAAGTAGCCTGTTTTACATTTCCGTTATGCTTGTTTGCCACCTCAGCTAATTTTTATCTTGTATTATCGTCCATCATAATGCTAATTCTAAAACCGGTTATGCTTTGCTTTATGGGGCAAATAGATGTTTTAAAATAGTAACCTTTTCCTTAGATTACAATAAACTGTTATGAGAGAAGCCTAGGGACAAAGGAAGGTGAAGGTAATGAAGGTATACTTTATACCGCTGCCAAGTTTTTTTAAAAATTTTCTAAGAAAAGTGTTAAAACAATAAAGAGAGTAGTGCAAGCTACTCTCTTTCCCATGATTCTTATTTTAAAAACGCCCCAATTATTCCGCCCAGGGCTCCCCCAAGAATACATAAGAGCAGCCTGTTTAAAATTGCTTTAAACATTAGTTGCTCTGCGATTAGAAATGTAATTACCAGGGTGGACAATACAAAGAGTAGGCCAACACCTAAACCATGTAACAGTCCTTTGGATTCAGCATTTTGCGCTGCTTTAAATCCGCCCCAAAAGACACTTAGCAATATGATTATTAAGGAAAAGAGCTTGAGATGCGATTCGGACAGGGTAGAAAAGTGGAATATCAAACCACATATTAGAGCAAAAAACAGTGATAAAAGCATAGCATGCAGGTAGCCAAAAAGAAGAGGGTTAGGTCTTGCGTTTGTTTTGCCGGGGTTTTGCATATAATCACCTCCTAATTACATATATGCTTGGCGATTAAGGACTATACCCAGCTTCTGCATACCCTGGGTATTTGACAAGAAATAATCAATAGACTATAATTTAGCAAAAACTGTTACCTTGTAAATTTATGGATTTGAAGATTAACAGTAGACTGGCAGGTGGCCGTAATGCAAATATTGTTAACCAATGATGATGGGCTTTTCGCTGAAGGCATACAGTGTCTAAGACAAAATCTTTCTGATGCAGGCAGCGTATTCTTAGCGGCGCCTGAAAAAGAAAGGAGCGCTATGGGACATGGAATAACCATGCATAAACCCCTGAGGGCTGATAAGGTATATTTTGACAATAGTGCCGCCGGATGGAAGGTTTCAGGTACACCCGCTGACTGCGTTAAACTAGCTCTTGATAAACTGTTAAATCCGCGGCCAGATATTGTTATCTCCGGAATTAACAACGGTTTAAACATGGGAAACGATATACTATATTCAGGGACGGTTTCCGCTGCGCTGGAGGCTGCAATGGAAGGCATACCTGCAATTGCCATTTCAGTTGAGGAAGAGGCAATTGCGGAAGATTATTTATATGCGGCAAATTTTTTAAAAAAATTTCTGACAGTGATTGGCCCTAAAGACATACCGTCTGGTAATGTAATAAATATTAACGTTCCGAGAATAACATTAGGACCTATTTCTACCATGGAGATAACGGTGCAGGGATTGAAAAGATATGCAAATACGATTCTTACAAGAAAAGATCCTCGGGGTAAAGATTATTATTGGCTAAGCGGCGATTTATTAGATATCGACAGCAATGAAAGGAATACCGATTTAGCTGCCTGCGGAAAAAGGGCCATATCCATAACCCCGCTTCAGTATGATTTAACCAATCACAACTATTTAAAAGAACTGAAGGAATGG
>CAZCQT010000154.1:0-4948 GCA_964500905.1 uncultured Moorellales bacterium | reverse complement strand
TGCCCAATATACCCATGCAGCCACTTGGGTAATTAAAGCCTTTGCCATGCTGGGACAAGGCGATAAAGCCTGGGAATTGTTTCATATGATTAACCCTTTAAATCATGCACGTACTTCAATTGAGTGTGCGGTATACAGAGTTGAACCTTATGTGGTGGCAGCGGATGTCTACACAGTCAGCCCCCAAGCGGGCAGGGGCGGATGGACCTGGTACACCGGTGCTGCAGGTTGGTTTTACAGTGTAGGCTTGGAGGATATCTTAGGCTTTAAGATTAAAGAGGGCTATTTGATTTTTGACCCTTGTATTCCCGGCCACTGGAAGGGGTATCAGCTCAACTATCGTTACGGAAATACCATGTATCAGGTGATGATTGAAAATCCCGACGGTGTAAATAAAGGCATTGGGGAGGTGCAAATGGATGGGACAGTTATCAAGGAAAACCGAATTTTGTTGGCAGATGACGGCAAAACTCATCAAGTAAAGGTTACTATGGCGGGAACACCAAAAACTATCTGTAAAATAAGCAGGGCGGAAAGCTAAAAGCTTTCCGCTAAAACAGATAGAACCGTATGCACCTTGACCAATCTACTAAATTATTTGCATGTTTACAATAATATGTTTAAAATTGTATGTAACAGTGAGAGTGGGAGCAGGTGTGCAAACGTGGATGGCTGTGAATTGGTTGGTGTAATTAAACACATAGTATATCAATCTCCGGATGAAAGCTTTGTTGTGGCAAAATTTAGAACCGATGATGAAACCCTAAGTATTGTTGGCCCTCTAACCGGGGTAAAGAAGGAGCAGGAGGTGCGTATTTGGGGGCATCGTAAAAATCATTCTCGTTACGGGGAACAGATTCAAGTAACCAGATTCGAAATATCACTTCCGTCAACTACCAAGCAAATAGTTGAATATTTGTCATCCTCGGTAAAAAATATCGGTGAAAAAAGGGCAGAGGCCATTGTAGATAAGCTAGGTGAAAATTGCTTAAGGGCTATTATAGAGGAAGGTGCGGGCTGCCTAAAAGGTATCAAAGGAATTAGTGATAAAAAGGCTGAAGAGCTCTATCAATATTTACTTAAAAATTTTGAACTCCAGTATGTCTTATCAGCTCTTTTCCCCTATGGTTTAACAGTAAATATAGCCTTGAAGGCCTACAGAGCGTGGGGCTTTAATGCTATTCACGTGGTTCAAGAAAATCCGTATCTATTGGGAGATCTAACAGGTATCGGCTTTTTTAAGGCCGATTTGATTGCCAAAAACATGGGCCTCCCGGAAGATACCTCCTATCGTCGTCAGGCAGCTATCAAACATTTATTATTAGAAGGAGAAAACCAAGGACATTGTTTTTTGCCCAAGGAGGTTCTTTTGTGCAATCTCAAGCAATTATTAAAAGATGATAATGAGCAGAGTGCTTCCCAATGTGAAGCCGACTTAGAGATTTTGCTGGTCAATAAAGAGTTGGTAGCCGAAGGCGAGCATATTTATCTTTATCGGCTTTACAGGGAAGAGGAGAGGGTTGTTCAAAAGGTAAAAGAACTGATTTTTCCAAAGACTTTTGCAACTATACAGAAGATAAAGGGATGTATAGATTTATTTGAAATAGAAACCAGTTTGGAATTAGCACCGGAACAGAAAAAGGCGATTGAGACCTTATTTCAAACTGGGCTTTGTATTTTAACCGGTGGTCCCGGTACAGGGAAGACCTTAACAGTTAACGGGGTTATCTCCGTGTTAAGAAAAATAGAGCAGGATGCCAAGGTTTTATTAGCCAGTCCAACGGGTAGGGCCAGTCAAAACCTGGCCGAAATCACAGGAGAAGCGGCAGGTACCATTCATCGCTTATTGGGATTCAGGCCCGGCGAGATATCCGAATATAATGAAGATGAGACTCTGGACTGTGACTTACTGGTAATTGATGAGGCTTCTATGCTGGATATCAGCCTTGCTGCTATGCTTTTTGAAGCAATTAACCCAATAAAGACAAGAGTTTTGTTTGTAGGAGATTCAGATCAACTGCCCAGTGTTGGTCCGGGAAATGTTTTGCAAGACTTAATTAAAGCAGGTGTTAGGGCAACTCGATTAAAACATATTTTTCGCCAGGCCGAAACCAGTCAAATTATCACCAATGCCCACAGAGTAAATGAAGGAGAAATGCTGCAAATTAAAGCAGGTAAAGATGATTTCTATTTCTTGGAGCAGGAGGATCCTGAAAATATAGCTGAGCTGATTAAAGCGGTATCCCTAAAAATAATTGAAATGGGTTACAGTATCAAGGAGTTGCAAGTTCTGTCCCCAATGCACAAGGGATCCCTGGGTACAAAAGCCCTGAATAATTTATTGCAGGGGGCTTTGAATCCCCCTAAACCTCAGATAATTCAAGTCCAGGTAGGCGAAACTGTTTATCGGGAAGGGGATCGGGTAATGCAGTTAAAAAATAATTATGATAAAGGGGTTTTTAACGGAGATGTAGGCTTTATCTCTGAAATTATCCCTGCCAAGCAAAAGGAAGATCAGCCCTTAACTATCATAGTCGAAATCAGAGGTGAGTTTGTGGAATATTCTTATGAGGAAGCCTTTGACGAATTAAACCTGGCTTATTGTATGACTGTACATAAAGCTCAAGGTGGGGAGGTTCCTGTAATAATCATGCCCATTACTAACCAGCATTACTATATGCTGGCCAGAAACCTGTTGTATACAGGAATTACCAGAGCAAAGGAAAAGGTAGTCTTAATCGGCACTAAAAATGCTTTAGTTAGGGCTATTGCTAACAATAAAACATCCCAGCGTTATACAGGCCTAACAGAAAAACTAAAAAAAGCCCTTTGTTAGAAAAATGTAGATGCGGGGCCCCGTTCTGCTTGCCCTCGCCAAAAATCCTATACACCGAATCCGTTCTTGGAACTAATAACCAAACCCTATCGTCAAAGCTGTTAAAGAAGCAAATTTTCAAGGAGGCGAAAATAGATGGGACGGAGGATTGTTTTAACCTGCTTAGCCGCATTGTTGATAGTTTCTATCAGCGGTTGTGCCCTTGCTGTCGGTGCTCCCGTTGAAAGCAAAGTAATCGCAGAGGCCAAAGAGCTTCCCAAAGTGGAAAGCTATGAAAACCTGGTTAAACTTTTGGAAGAGGCAGCAAAAAGCAGCCCTTATTATAATTCCGGTATTAGGGGTGGTTTTAACTTTTTTGGCGGGATCATGAAATCAGCAGCTCTTGAGGACAGTGCCACCGGTGCGGCACCTGCCGGTGCTCCCGTTAACGATGCCTATGCTGCTGCGGAGTATTCGGGCACTAATGTGCAGGTATCCGGAGTAGATGAAGGTGATTTGATTAAAACGGACGGGCAATATATTTATCAGGTTAATCAAGGCAGGGTAGTCATTGTTAAGGCCGACCCCCGGGATATGAAAATTGAGGGAATAGAAACCTTTCCCCAGGACTTTCAGCCTTTTGAGTTGTATGTGGATAACAAGCAGATAGTTGTAATAGGTAATTCACACAGAAGGGCACCTGCTTTTAAGCCCGGTCCCGTTAGACCTTCGGTAGAGCAGGAGCAGGTCATCTACCCGCCTTTTCCGTATGGCAATCAAGTGGTAAAAATTCTTGTGTATGATTTAAAGGACAAAGCAAATATGCAGCTGGTAAAAACAGTTGAATTAGAGGGCAATTATGTTTCATCACGAAAAGTGGATTCCGCACTTTATGTGATTACAAACCGTCACCTAAGTTACCAGATAAGAGGTAATGGGGAAGAGGATATTCTGCCGGTTTTTTACGATTCAGCCTTGATAGAAGAGGAAGGTGAATATCAAGCAATTGCCTATCAAGATATTTGTTATTTCCCTGATTTTTATACCCCGGGTTATTTATTGGTGGCGGGAATTAATCTGGATAAACCCGAGGAACCGGCCCAGATTGATGCATACTTGGGGGCGGGGGAGGAAATTTACGCTTCCCGGGAGCATTTATTTGTGGCAGTAACCTCCTATGAAACAAAAAGCGAAGCCTTTTTATTGCCCTGGGGGGACAGACAGGCAAAAACTTGGGTTTACAAATTTGCCTTGGAAAAAGGCAAATTAAACTATCAGGGCTATGGGGATGTTCCGGGGAAAATATTAAATCAATTTTCCATGGATGAGTATGATGGGCATTTTAGAATAGCCACCACAACGGGGGAAATTTGGAGAGATGATGAGGGTACCTCCAAAAATAATTTATATGTTTTGGATAAAGATTTGTCCGTTAAGGGCAAGGTAGAAGGCATCGCACCGGGAGAACAAATTTATTCCGTTCGTTTTATGGGAGAAAAGGCCTACATGGTCACCTTTAGAACGGTGGACCCCCTCTTTGTCCTAGATCTTCAGGACCCGGCAAAGCCAAAGGTTCTAGGGGCTTTAAAAATTCCGGGCTATAGTGATTACCTTCACCCCTACGATGAAAACCATTTAATTGGTTTTGGTAAAGATACAGTGGAGGTCAGCCAAAAGAATGCCAGAGATCAAGAAGTTGGCGTGACAGCCTTTTATCAGGGGATGAAGATTGCCTTATTTGATGTAACAGAGCCGACTAATCCCCAGGAGTTGTTTGTAGAGCTTATTGGGGATCGGGGTACTGAATCCGAGCTCTTGCATAATCACCGAGCCTTGCTTTTTTCCAAAGAAAAAGATGTTTTAGCTTTCCCCGTCACCGTGATGGAGGTAAAGGAGAAAGGCAATGAGAAGGGGCTGTTTGACGGGGCAACCGCCTATGGTGAGTTTACTTTTCAGGGGGCCTATGTTTATCAACTTAACCCGGAGAACGGATTTACGTTAAAGGGCAGAATCAGCCACCTAACAGATGAAGACTATTTAAAATCCGGAGGCTATTGTTATGACAGTAATCGTAACATAGAAAGAATTATTTATATTGGTGATTATTTATATACCCTATCCCAAGGCTGCATT
>CAZCQT010000153.1:0-4954 GCA_964500905.1 uncultured Moorellales bacterium | reverse complement strand
TGTAAACACGGAAAACCTCCAAATTATGTGTATTGCCCGGTTGCTTATAGCATTCTAATACTCTCCGAGCTAAAAGCAACCCTGAGGTCTATCAGATACAAGCACTATCGAGCTAATTTAAAGTATAACTCTTAATTTCTTCCGAATCAATAGATGCATATCCTTTTTTTAGAATTTATTTGTAGTTTTAAACACATGAGAAGCTAAATATGTGATAAAATAAAGCTGAAGCAAACAGTCAGCTTATTATTGAGGAGGCGAGTATTATGTTGGGTGAGCTGAAACCCATCCTTGAGGATTTAAGGAAAAAGATTGATGAATTGAGGGTTTCTCTTTGACATTCCGGGCAGGCAAGAAAAAATAGCAGCCTTGGAGGAGGAGCTCTTTAAGGATAATTTTTGGGATCATAGGGAAAGGGCTCAAGAGGTTACTCAAATATTGAGTAGCCAAAAAGAAAAAGTGGAGGCCTATACAGCACTGTTTAATCACTGGCATGAAATCAACGAGCTTACAGAGCTGGCCATAGAAGAGCAAGACTCCGGTTTAGAAAAAGGGCTCACAAAGGATCTGAAAAAGCTGGAAGATGAAATAGCCGAGATGGAATTAGCAACCCTGCTGGCGGGTGAATATGATGCTAACAATGCTTTCCTGTCCATTCATGCCGGTGCGGGTGGCACCGAGGCCCAGGATTGGGCCCAAATGCTGATGCGCATGTACAGCCGTTTTGCGGAGCAGGAAGGGTTTTCGGTAGAGGTTTTGGATTTATTAAGCTGTGATGAGGGCGGCATTAAAAGCGTAACCCTATTAATTAAAGGGGAAAATGCTTATGGTTATCTGAAGGCGGAGAAGGGGGTTCATCGCTTGGTTCGCATCTCACCCTTTGATGCTTCCGGCAGGAGACATACTTCCTTTGCCTCTGTAGAATGTATGCCGGAAATTGATGAAAAGGTGGAAATAGAGCTTGATACCGGCGAGCTGAAAATAGATACCTTTCGAGCCGGAGGAGCCGGGGGGCAGCATGTTAACAAAACAGATTCTGCCGTAAGGATTACTCATTTGCCCACCGGGATCGTGGTGCAATGTCAAAATGAACGTTCCCAGCACAACAACAGGGCTATGGCCTTGCGAATGCTGCAAGCCAAGCTGGCAGAAAGAAAGGAAAACAAAAAGGAAGCAGAATTGGCTCAGATTCGCGGAGAGCAGAGGGAGATAGCTTGGGGCAGTCAGATTCGCTCCTATGTTTTTCACCCGTATTCATTAGTTAAGGATCATCGCACCAATCAGGAGGCAGGCAATATCGGAGCTGTAATGGACGGGGAGCTAATGCCCTTTATTCGAGCCTATTTAAAGGACCAAGCCAGAGTTAATATTTAATTTGATGTCTCTTAAGTGGTGCATAAGAATTTTTCCTCAGGGCATTTTTAGAGGAAAGACTACTTAGGAGGATTTAAAATGGCTTATCGCATAAATGAAAACTGTATTTCCTGCGGTGCTTGCAGTGTGGTGTGTCCTGAGAATGCCATTGACGATGGTTATGTGTATAATACCGAAGGCAATATTAGTTCTACTACAGATGTAGTGATGGATGGAGCCATGGCGAACAAACAAAAGCTCAGCCAAATTTGGCAGGGATATAGAATTACTGCGGATTGCTCCGATTGCGGCAAATGCATTGATGTTTGCCCTGTCGGGGCAATTGTTTTTGAATAGGGGACAGGGGACAGGGGGCAGGGGACAGGGGACAGGGGACAGGAAAGAATTTGCATGTGTTGCTTTGGGGTTACGGGCGATTACTAATCGCCCGCAACTCTCGATACATGAATGAGATCCTTCACTTTGTTCAGGGTGACGTTGAAGTAGAGACTTGCATGTGGTTCTACATGAGATCCTTCACTTCGCTCAGGGTGACGTTGAAGTAGAGACTTGCATGTGGCTCTGCATGAGATCCTTCACTTCGTTCAGGGTGACGGTGGAGCAGAGCTTCTGCTTTTACGTCATCCTGAATGGAGCACAGCTTCCACTTACACGTCATCCTGAATGGAGCACAGCTTCCACTTACACGTCATCCTGAATGAAGCACAGCTTCCACTTACACGTCATCCTGAATGAAGCGTAGCGGAATGAAGGATCTCATGCATAAGGGCATGCAAAAAGACCCTAAAGGAATACCCTAAAAGGTTTTCCTGTCCCCTGTCCACTGTCCTCTGTCCCCTTTCCCACTATATTAAGTGAAAGCAAGCAAATGACAGAAAGAAGGGCTGAATTGAAACCTCGGTATTTTGATTGTCAAAAATAAAGGAATAGGGTAATCTAATGTAGAAACATATAAATTCCTGTAAAAGAATTTTATTTTAAGGAAATTTACATAAAAATTTGTTGAAACAGCGAATATTAGGAGGGAGGGCATTGACCCGTAAACATATTTTGAGTTTTGTCGGAATCGCTCTGGGTGCCATGGTAGCTGCTGCGGGTTTGGTGCTTTTTCTAATTCCCAACAAAATAGCCGCCGGTGGGGTGAGTGGCTTGGCGACGGTTATTTTTTATTTAACAGGCTCCCCCACGGGTCTGACCATGCTTGCATTAAACATCCCCTTATTTATTATGGCAATAAGGGCCATGGGGGTTCCTTTTCTTTTTAAAACCTTATATGGAGCAGTGGTTTTATCGGTAGCTATTGATTTATTGAGTATTGTGCTGGTACCCTTTACGGTAGATCCGTTATTGTCTGCCGTCTATGGCGGTTTATTAATGGGGGTTGGTTTGGGAATAGTGGTTCGTTCCGGGGGCTCTACCGGCGGAACGGATCTTGCCTCAAGGGTCCTCCATCGTTATACACATCTTAGCATCGGGCAATCTTTAATGATTATTGATACAGTCGTAATTATTATTGCGGGGATTGTTTTTAATTTGGAGCTTGCCCTTTATGGGCTTCTTTCTTTGTTTGTGACTACCAAGGTTCTGGATGCCATTCAGGAGGGCTTTAGCAGTGCAAAGGCGGCTTTTATTATTTCTGAGCATTGTGAGCTGATTGCTCAAAGGGTCTTGGCGGAGATGAAACGGGGGGTAACAGCTTTAACAGGCAGGGGTTTATATACCGGACTGGATCGGGTTACTTTATTTTGCGTGGTAAGCCGCACGGAGATTACCCAGTTGAAAACCTTAGTGGCGGAAATTGATGCAAGGGCTTTTGTAATTGTAACAGATGTGAGGGAAGTGTTAGGCGAGGGTTTTAAGGAAAACTTACTATAATTTTTTTTGGAGTGAGACAATTGAAACTGGAATTGATTAAAGAGCTGGAAGCTAAGGCGAAAGAAATAAGGAGAAGCATTATCAAGATGACCGGTGCTGCAGGCTCGGGTCACCCGGGAGGTTCCTTGTCAGCGGCAGATATAGTAGCAACTTTATATTTTCATCAATTAAAATTGGATCCCTCAAACCCCAATTGGGCAGACCGGGATCGCTTCGTTTTATCAAAGGGACATGCTGCTCCCGTTTTATATGGTGCATTGGCGGAGAGGGGTTTTTTACCTAAAGAGGAGCTGCTTAATTTAAGAAAAATGGGCAGCCGGCTTCAGGGACATCCGGATCGTAACTTATTGCCCGGGGTGGAAATGTCTACCGGATCATTGGGTCAGGGGTTTTCTGCTTCCATTGGTATTGCCTTAGCGGGCAAATTGGATAAAAAGGATTATGGGGTTTATGTGTTGCTTGGGGATGGGGAATGTCAAGAGGGGATTGTTTGGGAAGCGGCCATGGCAGGGGCTCATTACAAGCTGGACAATTTAATCTGCTTTTTGGATTTAAACGGTCTACAGATTGACGGCCCAACCAAGGAAGTTATGTCCCCTGAGCCCTTGAACGAAAAATGGCGTGCTTTTGGCTGGTATGTATTAGAAATTGACGGGCATGATATCGGGGCTATTTTGGAGGCTCTGGAAAAGAGAAAGGTTATTAAAGGTCAGCCGGTGATTATTATTGCCAAAACTATTAAGGGTAAAGGGGTTTCTTTTATGGAAAATCAAGTGGGCTGGCACGGTAAGGCCCCCGGCACAGAGCAAGTCCGGCAGGCTTTGGCTGAATTAGGATAGGGGGTAGATGAAAGATGATAGCAACCAGAGATGCTTACGGTAAAGCTTTGGCGGAGCTGGGAAAGGTTAATCCGGATGTGGTGGTTTTGGATGCGGACTTAGCCGGATCAACTAAAACAATTAATTTTAAAAACTTGTTTCCCGAACGCTTTTTTAATATGGGTATTGCCGAGCAAAATTTAATAGGTACGGCAGCAGGTTTGGCGGGCAGCGGCAAGACAGCCTTTGCCAGCACCTTTGCAATGTTTGCAACAGGACGGGCTTTTGAACAAATTAGAAATAGCGTTGCTTATCCTAAAATGAATGTAAAAATTGCGGCTACTCATGCCGGCCTTACCGTAGGGGAGGACGGAGCCTCTCATCAGGCAATTGAAGATATTGCTTTGATGCGTTCCATTCCGGGGATGACTGTAATTGTACCTGCGGACGGGGTAGAAACAGAGCAGGCTATTTGGGCGGCGGCAGAGTATCAGGGGCCGGTTTATCTGCGTTTGGGCAGGGCCAAGGTCCCTGTGATCTACGATGATAACTATCGGTTTCAAATAGGCAAGGCCCATCTTTTGCGTAAGGGTAAGGATGTAGGTTTTGTAGCAACAGGTTTGATGGTGGCAATTGCCTTGGAGGCGGCGGAAATCTTAAAGGACGAAGGAATAGAGGCGGGGGTGCTAAATGTTTCTACTATTAAGCCCCTGGATAAAAAGGCTATTTTAGATTTAGCAAGGCTGACAGGAGCCTTAGTTACCGGTGAAGAGCATAATGTTATAGGAGGATTAGGTTCAGCGGTGGCGGAGACCGTAAGCGAATCCTTTCCTGTCCCGGTGTTGCGGGTAGGCGTAGAAGATGTTTTCGGTGAATCCGGCAGCCCT
>CAZCQT010000152.1:1627-4958 GCA_964500905.1 uncultured Moorellales bacterium | reverse complement strand
AGCCATGCAAGAAATGCAACTGCTCAATAATAATGATGAGGCTTCGGAAGCTATGTGCACCTTTTTAGCCATAAATACATCCTGTGTTACCCTTATTCCAGCCACCATAATAGGCATTCGTGCCTCAGCCGGCTCAACTAACCCGACTGCCGTTGTTGGGACAACAATTTTTACAACTGCAGCCGGAATGAGCGTAGCAATAATAGCTGATCGGATCTTCAGAAAAGCAAGCGGAAGTAAGAAAAGGTGAATGAATTATGGCCGTTCTTGATATTATTTCATGCTGGGCTATTCCAATTATATTATTTGCGATTCCCCTGATTGGCTTGCTGAAAAAAGTAAAACTATATGAGTCTTTTGTTACAGGGGCAGAACAAGGATTCGCAACGGCAGTAAAAATAATACCCTTTATGGTTGGTATGCTTGTGGCGATCGGTGTGTTTCGGGCTTCGGGAGCCATGGATTTATTGGTAAACGTCCTAAGCCCTATATTTAAAGTGATAGGAATTCCTCCTGAGGTTTTACCCTTAGCCATAATGCGCCCTTTATCCGGGGGCGGCGCTCTTGGGCTTGCTGCGGAATTAATTCATGTTCATGGGCCTGATTCCTTTATCGGAAGATTGGCATCTACAATGCAGGGCAGTACGGATACAACATTTTATGTTCTGACAGTGTATTTCGGTTCTATCGGTATTAAAAGATACAGGTATGCATTGAGTCTGGGATTGCTTGCTGACCTGTCCACTTTAATTGCGGCTGTTTTTATCACTAATCTTATATTCAACAAGTAAAATTTTTATTGGCGTTTTAAAGGTATTAGCCTGCAACTTGGCAAATATATAGATAATTTTAGAAAAGATTTCTTATAATATAAAAAAGTACTATTTTATAGGTGAACAGATGGAAATGCGTTTGCATAAATATCTTGCACAGGCAGGGGTTTCCTCCAGACGGGCTGGAGAAAAACTTATCCAGGATGGAAGGGTAAAGGTTAATGGCCATATAGTTACCAAGTTAGGAGCAAAGGTTGATTCTGCCACGGATACTGTCGCAGTTGATAATAAAAAGGTAATACTTGAAAGGGGCAAGGTCTATGTTGCCCTCAATAAACCGCCAGGCTATATTACTGCTCTTAAGGATCCGCAAGGCAGAAAAAAAGTTACTGATTTAATTAAAAATGTTAAGGAAAGGATCTACCCTGTAGGAAGGTTAGATTACGACACGGAAGGCTTGCTCCTGCTTACTAACGATGGAGATTTGACATACCGCATAACTCACCCGAAGCATGAAATAAGCAAAGTATATGTTGCTGAGGTCCGGGGTTTACCTACCGAACAAGAGCTTTCCGAACTTAAAAAAGGCATTTTTCTCCAAGATGGGATTACTGCGCCAGCTGAAGCAGTTATTATAAAGCAATTCAAAAACAATACACTGATTGAAATCACGATATTTGAAGGCCGAAACAGGCAAGTGCGCCGAATGATGGAGGCAATTAATCATCCTGTCGTTCATTTGAAAAGGATAAGAATAGGATGTATCAGTCTTGGTAATTTAGAAGTCGGAAAGTATAGATTTTTGACCAGTAATGAAATACATGATTTACTTATGCTGACCGGCAGCTAGATTATGGACAAGCTGCGCAGCAGCAGAAAAACACGCTTATGTTTTGATTGCCCTAAAACCATTTGCACAATTCACCAATAAAGCCTTTGGAGGGGATAATAAATGAAGGTTAGAGTAAACGATGAAATAATAAATCGGCCTTTGCATTTAAGAATAAGGCTTGATTTTAAGGGGCAGCCTCAAAACCGTTTTTTTTTCGGGGGCAAGACAAGTGAAAAAATAGCAGAGGAAACAAGAGAAAAACAAGTTGCTTTAATGCGCAATGTGCCTTTTCAGGGCATAACAATTAACAATATTGATACTGGTGTCGAGATATATACCATCCATGATGAGAACTCTTCAGAAGAAAGTGCATTTGCACCTGCATATATCGAATTGACAGCGGATAATATCGAAGATATAATTCGTTTTGTTGTCAAAGATGAATTTAGAAAGGTGGAAATAATTGAACCGCAGGAAATAGTTTTAAGTAAACAAGATTTAGAGCGTGTAATTTTTAAGGTAAATGAAGAAATGCGAAGTTATCGTAATTCCCTCGAAAGAAAATTCCAAAACAAATAGCTCCTGTTGCAGGAGAATTAAAATTTATAAAGAAGTAATATGGTTATACTTATAATAATGGAGGAAAATGAAATGGTAAAAATGTACTATGAAAATGATGCTGATTTATCCTTACTGAAGGGGAAAACAATCGCTGTATTAGGTTACGGCAGCCAAGGGCACGCACAGGCCCAAAATTTAAATGAAAGTGGCTTAAATGTCGTTGTTGGTTTGCGAAAAGACAGCAATAACTGGGCAAAAGCAGAGGCAGCCGGTTTAAAGGTTATGACACTGCCGGAAGCCTGCCAAGCTGCTGATCTCATACAAATATTACTGCCGGATGAAATACAGGGTGATACTTACAAAAATGAAATTCTTCCTTACCTGAAAGACGGTGATTGCCTGGTATTTTCCCATGGTTTTAATATTCACTTTGGGCAAATTATCCCGCCGTCAAATGTTGATGTCTTTATGGTTGCGCCTAAGAGCCCCGGGCATCTTGTCAGGAGAATGTATGAACAAGGGGCCGGCGTTCCGGGCTTATTGGCCGTATTCCAGGATTACAGCGGCAAGGCTTGGGATTATGGTTTGGCCTACGCAAAAGGAATTGGTTGTACAAGGGCAGGGGTAATTGAAACAACATTTAAAGAAGAAACAGAAACTGACCTCTTTGGCGAACAGGCAGTTTTATGCGGGGGTGTTACATCCTTAATTAAAGCTGGATTTGAAACCCTTATTGAGGCAGGATATCAACCAGAAATAGCCTATTTTGAGTGCTTCCATGAATTAAAACTCATTGTAGACCTGCTTTATGAAGGCGGGATGGGTTGGATGCGCTATTCTGTAAGTGATACAGCCCAGTATGGGGATCTTACCAGAGGCCCCAGGGTAGTAAATGAAGATACAAAAGATGAAATGAGGCAAATCCTGTACGAAATTAGATCAGGTGAGTTTGCAAAAGAATGGATGCTGGAGAATAAAGCTAACAGGCCTTCATTCAATGCGTTAAATGCTATGGAAAATGAGCATTTAATTGAAAAGGTCGGAGCAAAATTACGAAACATGATGCCTTGGTTGAAAAAATAGTGAAAGGTTTTTAACCTTTCACTATTTTTATAAAACCTCATTGGAGGCGATATTTTGGATCAGGTACTCGTCGTTGGCGGGG
>CAZCQT010000152.1:0-1617 GCA_964500905.1 uncultured Moorellales bacterium | reverse complement strand
AGCAGGTATTTTCGCAGCGATAGGTGCTGCGCAGCAAGGTACAAATGTAAGGCTTTTAGAAAAAAATAAACGACTCGGAACTAAATTATTAATCACAGGTAAAGGCCGCTGTAATCTTACCAATTATGGTGATGTAGAATCCCTGATCTCAAATTTTCCCGGTAACGGCGCTTTTTTGTATAGCGCGTTTTATCAGTTCTCTAATATGGATCTATTAGAGCTGTTTAAGAAATTAGGTGTAAAAACCAAAGTTGAAAGAGGGGGCAGGGTATTTCCCGTTACAGATAAATCAAAAGATGTGGTTGAGACACTAGCGGCTTACTTAAAGGCACTAAAAGTCATTTTTCAGTTTAATACTGCTGTTACCGACCTGATAGTTGAAAATAGCAAGGTTGTTGGGGTTTTAACTGATGGTGATATAATAAAAGCAAAGAAGGTGATTATTGCGACGGGGGGGTTATCCTATCCGAGAACCGGGTCGACAGGCGATGGTTATAAGTGGGCTAAATCGATAGGGCATAACGTTTCACCGCTGCATCCATCCTTGGTGCCGTTGGAAATCCACGAAGCATGGGTAAAGGAACTGACTGGCTTAACGTTAAAAAATGTTAAAGTTACAGCATATAGCAGGCAAAGGAAGATTGCAGAAGAATTTGGCGAAATGTTATTTACCCATTTTGGTGTCTCAGGTCCAATTATATTGTCGATAAGCAAATTTATTGTACCTTTACTGAAAACCGAAACTTATCTGATGTTGGAAATAGATCTCAAACCTGCGCTCACAATTGGCAAATTAGATGAGCGTGTTAAACGGGATTTACATAAATTTACGAATAAACAATTAAAAAATTCATTTCAGGAGTTATTACCAAAGGCCTTGATTTCTCCTTTTATTCTTTTAGCGGGGATCCCCGGGGAAAAACCATGTAATCAGATTTCAAGAGAAGAGCGTCAAAAAATAGTATTCTTGCTAAAACACTTGCCGCTAACTGTAAAAAAACCCCGCCCAATCAGTGAAGCGATTATAACAAGCGGTGGAATAGCCATTAAAGAAATTGAACCAACTACTATGGAATCAAAGTTATTTGAGGGATTGTATTTTGCCGGGGAAGTAATTGATGTTGATGCCTATACCGGTGGGTATAACTTGCAGGCTGCCTTTTCCACTGGATATGTGGCAGGTCAGGCGGCTGCTAAGCAGGTGCTGGGTATTTAATTGTTTTTCGATCAAACGGGGGGAAAAAATATGATCAATTACGGTAGTAAGGAAATAGCCTCGACAGCAATCAAAATGGCTTTAAGTAAAACCAGAGAGGAAGAGAACGCCTTAAAGGTTAAGTTTCATGACTTGGGAATCAAGACAGCTGCAGTGGATTATGGTGGGGAGTATGTAACCTCAATAAAGAAAATTGTTGAAAGGGCCGTTGTGGCAGCAAAACGCGAGGGGGTAATAAAAGAAACCCATGCGGATGAGGGCGCCGTAGCAGGCGCCACAAGGGAAGCCTTATCTCAGATAATGCCTAAAGCAATAGGTTTAAACGTAGGCGGCAAAATTGGTATTGCCAGGCAGAATGGGCATATCAGCGTTGCTGTCTTCTTTGGCATAGGATTATTGCA
>CAZCQT010000151.1:0-4993 GCA_964500905.1 uncultured Moorellales bacterium | reverse complement strand
CGTTCCACACTGCCAGACAGAGGAATTTCTGGAACCAAGCCATCCAACCAGTCAACTTCTATGGTTTCCTGATGGGTCTGACCCAAATTATCCACTGCTGTAAAAATGTAAATACCGTTTTCATTCTCAATCTGGTAAGGTTCATTAATATCCTCAAGTTCGATGTCTTGGTTATAGGTGCCCCACTCATTAGTTCTTGTCACTATAAAATTCTTCAAGCCATGAATCACTTCCAAATTGGCTATATAGGCATTGATCAGATTAGCAGGGCCTTTTTCCTTGGGGCTGTCTAAGATTATTTCAAAGCTAGGCGATGACGAAGGAATGGCAGCCCTAAAGGAAAGCCCCCGGGTAACGGCATAGTCTTTGCCTGTAGTGGTGGCCATTTGATAAATAATGGTGTTATCTGCATCCCGCACAACAGGAATCTGGATTTTATCATTTTTAACTTTAAATGCAAAGGAATCCCCTTCATCAATAAAGACTAATTCTGCAGTCCAATTTGTGGGGCCATATTCATCTTCCGGCAAAGCCAGCCATTGTGATGTTGACTCATTGTCGGTAATTGCCGGATTATAGATTTTCAGCCAAATCAAGCCCTTAAAATCAATATCACGGGAGGTAGTAAATCGATCGGTTGAAGGATTCTTACTGGTTGTTCCGGCAAAATCCGGATAATATCTGATATCTTCACGATCGGTAGGGGGATTGATCAGCAGCTGCCAATTAGAACCGCTCTCCCCTTCCCCTGTTTCGGCAATAACCGGCGTATAGGATAAATCTACCGCTATTTTAGTCTCATCAGCTAAATATTTAACCAGCTCTGCAGGGGCATACCAATCACTGGCTTTCTCATTGGGACGCCAGGGGTCGGCAAATAAATCTGTATAGTAAAAACTGACGGCCTCCGAGGAGCCTTTTAAAGCATAATTTATCTCCAAGGCATAATAACCGGTTTTTTCTATAATCCCTACCGGTATAGCAAAGGTTTGAGCCCCACGGGTTTTTATGGGTTTTCCTGTATAAATCAATTCTTCTACCAGCGGCGTATTATAATCACTAGGATTATAAGGTTTTTCACCGTTACCTAATAGTTGATGTCTGGTGTAATAAAGTTTTATATTTGTATCTGCACTGTCAAAATCTATCTGCTCAAAAAACCAATCAGGTGTCTTGGCCGATGCTTGCATTCTGAAGGTAATACCTTCACCGGCCAGGTCAGCGTAGACCCAAGGTGTATCACTATCCGGATTAAAGGATTTATTATGCTCTGGTGCGGTATCTGCATCAACGATGCCTGCAAGCTGCCCGTCAAATGTTACGGTAGGCCAAATTTCCACAGGGCGGTGGATACCCACTTTATGTTCGTCATATTGTTCATAATAAGTTTTATCCACCTGCTGCTCAACCTCAAATTCTACATTGAAAGGCCTTGCCTTAAGATCTGCACTACGAATGGTAAAGGATTCGCTGACGGCAAGATTGTTGGCAAAATCAAAGGAGCCACCACTATTAGGTATCTGTATCTCACCAAAACCGGTAATCAATGTGAATTTTAAATCGCCATAATAATGCCAATCGACTTTATCACTGCCGTAGTCACCGGAAACGGCCAAAAACTGTTCCGCCTCATTTTGGGGTTGGGCTTTGCTTTCATCAATAGAAATATTATCTTTTAATGCTCTAACATTACCAAAATTATAGCCATTTTCAGTTTCAGTAACATAAGCAGCATACCAATCTTTATAACTGGTAGCTAAATCAGCAAATAGTTCTTGGGGTTGAGAAATATTATCCTCACTACTGATAGTGGTAAAGAAATGTTCATTTTTGTTAAGGGGGTTTTTAAACATAACTATAGTAGTAACCGGGAAATTATACTACTGGCTATTCGATTCCTCATTATTAACCGGAGAACCTATCTGTAAGCGTCCCCCCACCTCCAAGGCGAAAGGATCGGGTACTTCAGAAACATTTGCCTTAAGACTACGTTTGATAAACTCATAGGTCTTGCTATAAGGATTTGCTTCGTTGTCTCGCATATCTACGGCATTGATTTGCAAGTAAAGTGTGTTATAAACAGCTTCTGTTATAGTAGGACTGGAGGCCAAAAAGGAAAAACTGCTACTATTGGGCTCAAATGTTACAGTTTGTATTGCTGCCTTATCATCATTTACTGTCCACTGATAGGCAATCGAATTAAAACCACTAGCATCCCTAACAGTTACAGGCACCTGAAGCATTGGATCTCCGTTTTTATAAACCAGGCTTTCGTCAGCAACACTAATTTCCGGCGGTGTTACATCCGTGGCATAACCAGTTAACTCAACAGTTCTTTCTGCTTCATTTCCTGCCCAGTCTTTAACCCTAAGGATAATTTTACTGTCATAGATATTCGCATCATCAATTTCATTAAGCTTGATGTGTAAATAACTTGGGCCATTAAATTGAGTAAAGGGTTTCCATTTTTCTGCCTCTTCAATAGCATGATAGGTTCCGGTACGCCAGCCCTTTTCCGGAACTGTAGAAGAGGTGGTTACCGCATATTGAAAGGAGCAAGTGCCCCCCTCTCCCTCCCAGGCTAAACTGCCCTTTTCGCCTAACATAACACCGCTGGGTTTTGCACCGGAATCGGTAATGTTAAAATACAACAAAAGAGATTTTCTATCTCCGGTATACGAAGGGCTGCCAATTTCAGTTACTTCAGGGGAAATATTATCCAAATATATTTCCTGCACGGGAAAAACGCTCTGATTTCCACTTATGGGCTTATTACTTACTACATCCTGATAACTGCTATGGAAGGCAAAGCCAAGGATTTTTATTTGCTCCCCATTGTGTCCATCAGCCATGACCATATCCCCTGTAATAGTAAAAGGTTCAAATTTAAGATAAGATTTTCCGGAATCACTTTGTTCCAAACTACCTGAAATAGTAACTGGATTGCCATCCTTATTTATATTTAAGGTTGCTGTAGTTGTGCCGCTGCCGATTACTTTTTCATCAAAAGTAGCCTGCAAGCTTAATTCCCTGCCTATACCCGCATAAACTGCACTTCTATCCAGTTCCCCTTCATGGGCCAAGGGCAGGCCGGCTTCATTTACAAAGTCGATCCTATCTATTTTTGGCGGCGTTTTATCTAGGCGAATTCTTTCCGCCGGGTTAGAAATAAAATAGCTTAGACTTTCTAACGAATTGCCGGCAAGATCTGTTATTACAGAGGTAGCAAAAGATACACCTCTGTTAAGTTGTTCTTCGATAGATAGTCCTGTACTGGTGTAACTCACTAAGGATGAATAACCATCAGAGGCACTATACCCTTGGTAAATTTTTAATGATGTTTTCTTAAATAAATCAGGTTGGGAAGCTGCAAGACCGCTGATATAACAATCCTGATCTAAATCAGCAGGCATGGTAAAAGTAAATGTAAGGTCAAAAATTCCTCCCACATCAGCTGGGGTGTTTAAATAAGCAGGCAATGTTTTATCCAGCTGTCTGCCTTGCCCATCGGCCAGGCTTAGATAAATAGGGAATGAATAATTACTGCCATAGGCAAAGCGTATAGGCTCGTTAAATCTAATCTTAACTGTGCCTGTTTCTCCCTCTTTTAAAGTCTTCTTGCCATCTTGCCCTGTAATTTCGACTGAAGTGACTACCGGTACTGTTTCATCAATAATAGCCACGGAGACACGGGAAACAGCGGAGCTGCCGCATTCACAATCCATACTGCCCGCAGTAAGCCAAAGATTGCCAAGGCTGCTACCCTTTTTTAGGACGGCATACCCTGATTCCTTTGGCCTGAGTTCTTCGTCGGTGGCTTTTGTAACGCTACCATCGCTATTTAGCTCCAATAGCACTTTATTATCTGCCCAAAGCTTTAAATAAGCCCTATCAGTTTTTTTGTCCCAATGATTCGTTGGATGGGAATGTTCATCGGACTGTAATTCTGCATAAAGCTTAAAGGTCAAATCATTATACCTTAGAATATAGTTAGCCAAATCACCAGCATACCATTTGGCCTCTACCTCCCAGGCTTTATTTTCGCTATGGATATTAAGGGTTTCATAAACATCAAATCTTGCGCCTTTTGCGGATTTGCTGGATGAGGTCTTAAATTGGAAAGCCCCATTAGCTTTGCCTTGGGTTTTAATAAAATTATTAACAACATCATTATTTTCGGCCATTTGCTTGGTGATGATGGGTATCCCCACCCGGGATGAATTGGAGGCCGCAGACAGCGGAGCCGCAAAAAATATAATTGCCAAAAGTAAAGGGACAACCAAATAATACGGCTTGATCTTATTTTTGTTCATAGCTTTTACCCCTTCCAAATATTTATCTAAAATCCGGCAGCCCGTAAAGGAGCCCATCGAAAAAATGAACTCCCTTACAAGCTAGAATGTTTCTCTAGCGGTTCATCAAGTTATAAATTATTTGGGCCATTTCCGCTCTTGTGGCGGTGCCTTTTGGTAAAAGCTTGCCGTCGCTGCCGTTGATAATCCCCGCCTTAACAAAATGTTCCATAGCCTTTGTAGCGTAGTCGGCTATTTCATCGCTGTCGGCAAAATCTTTTGTGGTTTTATCAGAGGTTATTGCCGGCAGTTTGTTTAAGATTTTCAGGGTGTTGTAAATTAGAGCAAACATATCTTGTCTGGTTATCTCCGCCTCCGGTGCAAACATGTTATCACCTATGCCGCCGGTAATGCCCAGGCTTTTTGCCGCTGCCAGGTAAGCTGTATAGTAGGTGTCTCCGGCATCGGCAAAGTTACCCGCTTCTTTTTCTTCTGCCGGTTCTATGCCGTAGGCCCTCATTATTAAGGTGATAAATTGGCCTCGGCTTAGGGTTTCAGCAGGGCTAAAGTTATTTTCGGAGGTGCCTTTGGTGATTTCTCTGGCAGCTATAAAGTTCACTGCTTTACTGTACCAGTCATCTTCTTCCACGTCAGTGAATTCTATTTTGTTGTAGCCGATAACATAATCGGAATATTCCCCG
>CAZCQT010000150.1:0-5016 GCA_964500905.1 uncultured Moorellales bacterium | reverse complement strand
CTTCAGTTAGGTGGATACGGGCGTCGGGAAAGTGCTTTTTTACTCTGGCGGTTAGCTTTTCCACTTCTTGATCACAATCTGCTCCGGCGATTGCTACATAGTTTAAATCCAACCGCTCTTCATCGGCTGTTATGTAATCCATCATCCGATCTAAAACCTTCTTATTACCGCCGCGGATTTTATCTTTTACGATAATTTCTCCGTTTTGCATGGTAAGGATGGGGTGAATTTTTAGCACACCTGCCATCAAATGCTGAAGCCCGGTGCAGCGTCCCCCTTTGTAAAGATAATCCATGGTATCCACGGCAAAATAAGTTTGACTGCTATTTACCCGCTCCCGCAGTTTTTGGGCAACCTCCTTTAGCGGCAAGCCTTGTTCTGCTAATTCCGCAGCATAAAGCACTAATAAACCGGTGCCCCAGGATAGGTTTAACCCGTCTATTATTTCGATTCTACCCGGAGGAAAATCGGCTGCGGCAATGGTGGCTGATTGGACTGTGGCAGATAAGCGGGAAGAAATACAGATACAAATAATATCTTGATCCTGCTCAATAATTTTTTTAAAAGTCTCTGAAAAGTCCTCAGGTGTGGGGGCTGCTGTTTGAGGCATCAAACCTGTTTGAGCAACCTTTTGAAAGATAATGCGATTGTTGATATCAATGCCATCGGCAAAAAATTCTTCTTCAAAGCGAACATAAAGGGGTACAACTTCAATTTGGTGTTTTGTTTTCAGCTCCGGCGGCAGATCGCTGGTGCTGTCTGTTACCAATCTTATTTTTCGCAACTTTATCACCCTGTTCATAAATATTCAGATTATATTATAGCATTTATTGACTAAAGTAGAAAGGAGAAAATTCCTGTCCCCTAAAAAGCAAAGCAGGCAAGGAAACACCTTACCTGCTGAAGAACACAAACCGTAATTTCTACCTTCTCAGTGCTTCTACCGGTGGTACCGAAGAGGCGGAGATGGCCGGGTATACCCCGAAGAGCAAACCTGCCCCCATAGCTACCAAGGTAGAAATTTGAATTGCCTGGATGCTGACTGCTGTTTCAAAGCCGTATTGGCCGAAGAGGCTTACACCCCAGATACCCGCGGCTACTCCCGCTATGGCACCGATGCCGCTTAGATAAAGGGCCTCCAGCAAAAACTGGGTTAGTAAATCCCCTTGCTTGGCACCAATTGCCCGTCTCACTCCAATTTCTTTAGTTCTTTCCGTAACAGCCACCAACATTATATTCATAATGCCCAAACCGCCTACCAAGAGGGATACTGCCGCTATTCCCCCCAAAAGCAGAGTCATTACCCTGTTGGCTTGGTCTGCCTCCTCTACCAATTGATTCAGGTTGGTAATGGTAATTAAATCCTTGCCTGTGCTGATGCCGGGTATATCCTGCTGTCCCCCGCCTCCGCTGTCTCCCCAGGGATCCAATGCCGCCTCACTTACCACGACTCCCCCTCCGGCCATAGGCACAGGCATGGGCATCTCACCGCCCGGTCCTTCTTCTTCACCGGGAGGAGTAAAGGTAGGTGCGTTGGCATCCAGCCCCAGCTTTCTTTTATAGATCCTGCCCATCTGCACCAAGGCCAAATCCGCCGCTTGGGAGGATTCTGCCTTAGCCCAAATCTCGTCAACCTTCTTTTCCTTGGTCAATTTCAAAGCAGTGGTATAGGGAATAACAATCAAGTCATCTATTCCTTCGGCTTGCCCCGGTCCTTTAGGTGCCAAAACACCGGTAATCCTAAAGGTAAATCCCTCCAAAGTAAAGGTTTGCCCCACGGGGCTTCTACCCCCCATTAAGCCCTGGGCCACATTGTAGCCCAAAACCGCCACCGGGGAACGCTGCTCCACATGCCAGGTGGTGAAAAAATGTCCCGAAACTACATCCTGATCCCGTATATCGGGGAATTGGTTGTTTACCCCCAAAATCTCTGCATTACCCCTGGTGCGACGCCAGCGAATAGCCTGCTCTGTTTTTACCACAGGGGTAGCAAAGTTTAATCCTGTAACTCTTTCAATTAAATCAGAAGCCTCCTCGGGATCAAACTGAATCGCCGGATCCTCGGATTTAAGCACAATTACATTAGTGCCCAGGCTTTCAAATTGTCTGACAACAGCCTGCCTTGCCCCTTCTCCTATTCCCATTAGGCTGACAATGGAGGCTACTCCAATTGCCACTCCTAAAACCGTAAGGGCGGAGCGAAGGGGATTTGCCAATACCCCATGACCGGCCATTTGAGCCGTAAACCAAAACCGTACCCATAGGGATTTTAACCCTTTACCCATGGTACTCACTCCTTGTTATTGCCGCTATTGCCATTCCCGCCTTCGGGTTTGGATGGCAGTAAATTATCGCCTTTAATCTTTTGACTGGGCAGCACATCGTGGGAGCTGCCTGTGATAACTTCTTCTCCTTCTTCTAATCCCTCTTGAATCTCCGCCGAGCGGTCATTCATCAGACCCATTTTAACGGTTACCACCCTAACGGTGCCGTCTTCTTCTAAAACCTCTACCTTAGACCTGCCGTCATCTTCAAAAATGGCCTCCAAGGGTGCCAACAGCACATTTTCTGCACTGCCTGCATCAATATATGCTCTGGCATTCATGCCCACTCTCAGCTCCGGCACACCTTTAACCTTAATGTCAACCTGAAAACGGGTTTTGCCATCCCCCATATTATAGCTGGAGATGCGGTTAACTTCGCCTTCCAGGGCCTTGCCGGGCAGTGCATCTACGGTAACCTTAACAGGTGCACCCTGCTGTACTAGCAAAATATCAATATCATCAATTTCTGACCACATACGCATATCAGAGGTATTATAAATATCTCCCAACCATTCCCCAGGCTGCAGATCCCTATTAAGATCTATATTGACATAGGAAATTACCCCATCCATTGACGCTCGGATTTCCAAATTTTCATAGGTTCTATAAAGAGAACGCAGATTTTCCTCCAGATTGCGAATCTCTGCCAGCTTTTTTTCAATGGTATTACGTGCATCTTCCCCTGCCAAGGCAATAAGCTGCTCCCCTGCCTCCACGGTTTGGCCATTCTTTACAAAAACCTTGGTAACCATGGCTTTTTCGGGGCTAAAGATAGTTTCTTCGTCTACAAAGCTCTCCACTCGGGCATCATAGCGAGTCCACTTAACATTAAAAGAATCTATTTTGTTCTTATCCTCCCCTACGGGAAAACCTATTTTTGCCCTCATTTGAGGCATGATTAAGCCGGGGTTTTCGGCCTCAATGGTTACCCAATGAACAAAAACATATTCATCTTCATTTTTGCTGCCGGAACCAAGGCTATCCAAAAGGTTTGATGCAGGCTCCGCAATAACGGAATAGTTAACATCAATAACCTTACCCTCAATAATGCCATCAAATTGACCAAAACGTAGGGCAGCCTTTTGCCCCACGGTAACGCTGGAAATCTCCGATTGGGTGAGCTTTGCCACTATGCTAAAACGAGAATCATCCACCACCTTGGCTACCAATTGGCTCTTTTCTACTTCGGTACCCTCAATTATGTTTAATCCGGAAACCTTGCCGGAAATAGGCGAGGTAATAGCAATCCCTTTTTCAGGATTTAGGCGATCAAGCTGCTCTACCGGAATATCCAACAGCCTTGCCAAATCTTTCTTCTTATCGGCTAAATTTTCTTCTGCGTTTTCTATGTTATCTTCCAGCCCCGGTGCCGCTAGCCTTACCAAAAGCTGATCCTTTACAACCTCGGTACCCTCCTCGATAAAAGCCTCATCAATCCTGTAGGTGATATTACCGGAGGATCCCCCCATAACCATACCCATTCTGCTGCCGGGAACCTGGATTCCTCCGTACCCGGAGGAATTTAATTGGCCCACAGCCTCCACACCAACGGAAATATCCCCCCTGATAACCGGCTTGGTGGTATAAACAGGACCCGTTTGCTCATCAGGGGGCGGCGGCATGATTTTTTGAAAGGCATAATAGCCCCCGCCGATTACCAATACCACAATCACAATAATAGTTACTAACTTTTGTTTCATTAATTTCTCCCTCCTATGCTACCGGTTGTTGAGCATCTGCCTCGGCTTCTTGGGCAATGAGAGGCTCCGCTACCAATTCTATGTTTTCAATCAAGCCATCTTTTAAATGAACTACCCTGGAACCATGCAAAGCAATCTCTCTTTCGTGAGTTACCTGCACTATGGTAAGACCTGCTTCCTTATTAAGTCTTTGGAAAATAGCCATTATATTGTTGCCGGTTTTAGAATCCAAGGCTCCTGTGGGTTCATCGGCCAAGATTAAGGTAGGATCCCCTACCAATGCCCTGGCAATGGCTACCCTTTGCTGCTCCCCCCCTGAAAGCTGAGAGGGTTTGTGGTGGCGTCTTTCACCAAGACCCACGGATTCCAAGGCTTTAATGGCTTTTTCTCTTCTCTCTTTAGCACCCATCCCCCGGTAAATGAGAGGCAGCTCTACATTTGCCTGGGCATCTAAATCCGGCAGCAGGTGGAAGCTTTGAAATACAAAACCAATAAATTGGTTTCTGATTTCTGCCAGTTGATTATCTCCAAGCTTTTCCACATGTTGATTGGAAAGGGTGATGGTACCGCTAGATGGTCTATCCAGGCAGCCAATTAAATTCAGCAGGGTAGATTTACCTGAGCCCGACGGACCCATAATAGATAAAAACTCTCCTTCTGCCACGGTAAGCTCAATCCCTCTAAGGGCTTTTACCATCACCTGCCCGTTTTTAAAATGACGGGTTATATTTTTAAGCTCTAAAATGGACATATACATCCTCCTTTCCTCATTACTGCTATGTAGGTAACGGCCCCCGTGCCGTTCCGCTTTCACTCTTCCACATCAGCAGATGTTTTCCTTTAATTGCTTTTAGACGAAATAACTAACCAATAAGTTCCTCAAGCCCCTAATTTTTAAAAACAAAAACCGGGGAGGTAATTACCTGCCCCGGAGTTAAAAACCAATTAAGATTGCTTGGATCTTTTGGTTTTAGCTGAACCGTCCTCCGGAT
>CAZCQT010000149.1:0-5037 GCA_964500905.1 uncultured Moorellales bacterium | reverse complement strand
TTGATGCTGTGGGACGGCAAAGAGGTGCCGGCCTTGGAGGGGGACATGATGAAAGAGAGCAAACCCTAAATCAGCTCTTGGTTGAGATGGATGGTTTTAGTGCCAACGAAGGCATTATCATTATTGCCGCTACCAACAGGCCGGATATTTTAGACCCGGCACTTTTACGTCCGGGTAGGTTTGATCGACAAATTACGGTTGATATTCCTGATGTAAGAGGCAGGAAGGAGATACTCGAGGTTCATGTTAAAGGCAAGCCTTTGGAAAAAGGTGTTGATTTAGAGGTACTGGCTCGCCGAACACCGGGGTTTACTGGGGCGGATTTGGCCAACTTAGTCAATGAGGGAGCTCTTTTGTCTGCCAGGCGAAATCTAAAACTTATTGGTATGCCTGAACTGGAGGAATCGGTTGAGAGAGTCATCGCCGGTCCGGAGAAAAAATCAGCAGTAATCAGTGATCATGAAAAGCGTTTAGTTGCTTATCATGAGGCTGGGCATGCTATTGTGGGACACCATTTGCCTACTACGGATCCGGTTCACAAGGTTTCAATTATCCCCAGGGGAAGAGCCGGTGGATACACCTTGATTTTGCCTAAGGAAGATAGACGTTTTGCTACAAAAAATCAATTGTTGGATCAAATAGCCATGCTTTTGGGCGGTAGAGTGGCAGAGGATATAGTTTTAAAGGAAATCAGTACCGGTGCCCAAAATGACTTGGAAAGAGCAACTGAGCTTGTCAGAAAGATAATCACTGAGTTTGGCATGTCCGAGGAGCTGGGACCCTTGACCTTTGGCAAAAAGCAGGAGCAGGTATTTTTGGGCAGGGATATTTCCAGGGATAGAAATTACAGTGAGGCAGTAGCCTTTTCCATTGACAAGGAAGCTCGGCGGATGATGGATGAATGTTATAAAAAAGCAAAAGAAATTTTAATAGAACAGATGGATAAGCTACACTTGGTAGCCGAAACCTTAATAGAGCAGGAAACCTTAGAAGCGGATGACTTTAGCTTGCTAATGGAAGGAAAACCAATAAAAATTCGAAGTAAGGCTAAAAAGGAATTAAAAGAAACCGAAGAAACTCCGATAAAGAAAGCCCCTGCTGTTGAGAAGAGGGACACAACCGGAATTGGCGGTCCTGAACCTATTTTGCGTTTTAATCAAAGCAGGAGAGACTAAAGGATTTAATGGGCAAGGGATATTAAATCTTTGCCCATTATTTTTCTCAAGGCTTTTGGACAAGAACCAATACATGGAAGGGGTGCTGTAAATGGAAAAAACCTTTGTTATGATCAAACCCGACGGGGTACAAAGAAATTTAACAGGTAAAATTATTTCCCGCTTGGAGGAAAAGGGTTATAAGCTGGTCGCCTTGAAAATGCTACAGTTGACGGAGGAACAAGCTAAAACTCATTACATAGAGCATATTGAAAGACCTTTTTTCCCCAGTGTTTTAGCCTATATTACTTCCGGGCCGGTGGTAGCCATGGTTTGGGAAGGCGAAAATGTTGTTAAAGGGGTAAGAAAACTAATGGGAGCTACAGATCCCAAAGATGCTGAGCCGGGAACCATCAGAGGAGATTTTGGTATAAATATCGGTAAAAACGTCATACATGGTGCCGATGCTCCGGAAAGTGCCTTGAGAGAAATGGGGATTTATTTTGAACCGGCAGAGATTCTAGCTTATCAAAAAAGCCTGGAAAACTGGATTTATGACTGATTGGCAAACCCTGTATAAAAGAAGTTTTTTCGTTTATTATTTGTATAGCAGAATCTTTATGCAGTAAAATCTTAATCTTTTGACCTTCGGTAAGCAGGATTTTAGTGAGTCATCTAGAATCTAAGCAGAAACTATGTTGCCATACTTGGGTTAAACCCTTTGTACTGGAAATAAATTAAAGAATATAATTTGAAGGAGTGGTAATTAGTGTCCAAACATCTGTCTGACATTGAGATCGCCCAAAATGCTAAGATGAAACCGGTGATCGAATTAGCTAAAGATTTGGGAATTGCGGAAGAAAATTTGGAGTTATACGGCAAATATAAAGCCAAAGTTTCCTTGAATGTATTTAAGGAGCTTGCCGATAAACCTAATGGTAAGTTGATTTTAGTTACAGCGATTACCCCAACCCCGGCCGGTGAGGGTAAAACTACAACCAGTGTTGGCTTAACTGATGGCCTGGCTAAATTAGGTAAAAGATCAATGGTATGCTTAAGAGAACCTTCTCTGGGTCCAAGCTTTGGAGTCAAGGGGGGAGCTGCCGGTGGAGGTATGGCACAGGTAGTGCCCATGGAAGATATTAATCTCCATTTTACAGGTGATTTACATGCAATCACCACAGCCCATAATTTATTGGCGGCTTTAGTGGATAACCACCTGCATCAAGGTAATGCTTTGGGTATTGATCCAAGGCAGGTGGTTTTCAGAAGAGTAATGGATCTTAACGAAAGAGCCTTGCGAAATGTAGTAATTGGTTTAGGCGGCAAAGCTAATGGAGTGCCCAGAGAAAGCGGCTTTGATATCACAGTTGCTTCCGAGGTTATGGCCATTCTATGCTTGGCGGACAGCCTAACGGATCTGAAAGAGCGTTTTAGCAAAATTGTAGTGGCCTATACTTTTGATGGAAAACCGATAACTGCCGCTGATGTTGAAGCTCAGGGTTCAATGACCTTGGTAATGAAGGATGCTCTAAAGCCAAATTTGGTGCAGACCTTGGAAAATACTCCTGCTTTTATTCATGGCGGACCTTTTGCCAATATTGCTCATGGTTGCAATAGTATCATGGCAACTAAGACAGCTTTGAAATTAGCCGATTATGTGGTTACCGAGGCCGGCTTCGGGGCTGATTTGGGAGCAGAAAAGTTTTATGATGTAAAATGCCGCTATGGTGGTTTAACTCCGGATGCTACTGTTATAGTGGCTACAGTGCGGGCTTTAAAAATGCATGGTGGGGTTGCCAAGTCTGATTTAGGGGCCGAAAATGTTGATGCTTTGGCAAAAGGCTTTGCTAACTTAGAAAAGCATATTGAAAACGTCAGCAAGTTTGGAGTGCCCGCAGTGGTTGCCATTAATGCCTTCCCCACGGACACCCAAGCAGAACTGGATACTCTCTTCCAGCTTTGCAGGCAAGCAGGGGCGGAAGTGGCAATTTCTGATGTTTGGGCCAAAGGCGGCGAAGGCGGTAAAGAGTTGGCACAAAAGGTACTGGATACCATCGAAAATAAACCGTCCAACTTTAAAGTTCTTTATGAGCTAAGCAGCTCTGTTAAAGATAAAATGAATACCATTGCTACAGAAATTTATGGTGCCAATGGTGTAGTCTTTACAGATAATGCCTTGAAGGAAATCAGCCGCTATGAAGAAATGGGCTATGGTGATTTGCCTATAATTATGGCCAAAACTCAATATTCTTTATCTGATGATCAAACAAAAATAGGCCGTCCAACTAACTTTAATGTTACTGTCAGGGAGGTTCGCCTTTCCGCAGGGGCCGGTTTTTTGGTAGCTATTACCGGTGCCATTATGACTATGCCTGGTTTACCTAAAAAACCCGCTGCCAACAGCATTGATATTGATGAAGACGGTGTAATAACCGGCTTGTTCTAAGTCAAACCAAAAGCCTCGGAGAATTCCGAGGCTTTTTTTTGACAAAAATTAATATAAATCTACGGATAAATTAAATTGCGTTACATAGGATACGAAAATAATTAATTTACATGATATAATTAACAGTCGAATGGTGAATTTAAAGCAAAAAATCTAAAAAAGCGGGGGGCAGAAAATGAGTCAACAATTTGTAAATATAAAAGATACATTGTTTGATATAACCGAAAAATATCAGGAAGCCATCGATTTGTTAGTTTCGGCAGGCTTTGAAAACATGAGGGACGAAGAGCAAAGAAAAACATTTGGCAAATCAATTTCCTTAGAGATGGCCCTCAAGTTGAAAAAAATCAATGTGGATATATTTGTAGAACAATTACTGACTATGATTAACGATCAGCAAAGCCAAGCAGATAAATCACTTAGTAAGGCAAGGCAACATGCAAAAAAATACGAATTCAAAATTGAAGGGGTATTGCCCTGCCCGGTTAAAACACCTTTAATGGAGGCTTTGGAAGCCTGGCTAAGTGAAAATAATTTAGCCGAAACAGTTGATTACGATTTAAGAGCGGCCTCCATGGGGGTAGATTGGATTAAAGAATCCCTCAGAAAAGGTTCCAAAGATACTGTGGCAGATATATTTATCTCCGCCGGTTTTGATCTCTTCTTTGATAATAATTTTTTTGGAAAATATAAGAATACAGGTTTGTTTGCAGATATCTCCGGAATTGAGCATTATAACCAGGACTTTGAAAATGATTATATGAGCTTAAAGGATCCGGATAATCAATACTCCATGTTAGCTGTTGTTCCCGCAATATTTTTAGTAAACACAGAGGAATTGGACGGTAGAAAGATGCCCTCAAATTGGGAAGATATATTAAGCCCCGAATTTGAGCAAAAGGTTAGTTTGCCCGTTGAAGATTTTGATTTGTTTAATGCCATGTTATTAAACATTTATAAAAACTTTGGTTAGGAAGGTGTGGCAAGACTTGGGAAGAGCCTTTTGAAAAGTATGCATCCTTCCCAGATGGTAAAATCCCATATCAAAAAAGAAGAAAAGCCTATTGTTACAATTATGCCGTATTTTTTTACCAAGATGCTTTTTGTGGAGGGCCCAATGGTGCCGTTATGGCCTCAGGATGGGGCAATTATCAGCCCAATTTTTATGCTGACTAAACAAGAAAAGAAAGAGGAATTAAAACCCCTTGTAGATTTTTTAATGTCCGAAAAGGTGGGGAAAATATTATCCCACAATGGACGATTTCCCAGCGTAAACCCAAATGTAGATAATAGGGTTCCCAAAGAGCAGAAATATCTTTGGCTTGGTTGGGATTTTATTAAGAAAAACGATATAGGAAGCCTAATTATCAGATGTGAAAAAATATTTAATCAAGCTGTTAGCGGGGTGTAATGATGAACTTAATAACATTTTCC
>CAZCQT010000148.1:0-5045 GCA_964500905.1 uncultured Moorellales bacterium | reverse complement strand
CTACGCTAAAATGTTGGATTATCATAAGGGGAAAAAGGCGGATTTAACTATTTCTACTATCCAAGTGCCCTGGGATGAGGCTTCGCGTTTTGGCATCATCAGTGCTGACGAGGAGGGTGTAATTACTAAATTTGCGGAAAAACCTAAAAACCCGGATAGTAATCTGGCTTCTATGGGGATTTATATTTTTAATTGGTCGGTGCTGAAAAAAGCTTTGCAGGAAGACAGCAAAAGTCATGATTCGGAACACGATTTTGGCAAGAATGTGATTCCCATGCTTCATAGACAAAGCAAAAGAATTTTCGCCTATGAATTTAGTGGTTATTGGAAGGATGTTGGCACAATAGAGAGCTATTATGAAGCAAATATGGATTTACTGAATGCCAAACCCCAGTTGGATCTCTTTGATGCCGGCACTAGGATTTATTCTAATTCTCCAATTTTAGCACCCCAATACTTAGGGAGCAAGGCACGGGTTAAAAGCAGTCTGATTAGCAATGGCTGCACTATTTTGGGGGAAGTGGAGCGTTCCATTTTAGGGCCCGGCGTATTGGTGGAAGAAGGTGCAATTGTAGTTGATTCCATTGTTTTGCCAAGTGCTGTCATTAATCGGGATTCAATAATTAAAAATGCAATTGTGACAGAGGGTGCTCGCACGGGAGTAGGTAGTATTGTAAACACAGAGGAAGAATTAGAGGGCTACAAAAGGCAAATTCAGTTAGTGGAGCAGGAACAGTTAGCATTTGATTTTAATTTACTGGGGGGAGCCGGTGCTTAAAAAGAACCGATGGGTTTTTATTAATACTAGCCTAGTATGTTTCTAGGAAAAGTCTGGGGGTTGTTATAGATGAGCAATACCATTGGAATGATTTTTGCCAACTGCCGTTCAGATGTATTGATGGGCTTAACCGCTAACCGGCCTATTGCGGCAGTGCCCTTTGGCGGCAGATACCGCTTGCTGGATTTTACTCTTTCAAATATGGTGAATTATGGTGTAAGAACAGTTGGAATCATCACTCCTTATCATTATAGACCTATTTTAGATCATTTAAAATCGGGCAAGGAGTGGTTTTTAGATCGTAAAACCGGGGGTCTTTTTATTCTTCCCGGTGTTGATTATGGACTTAAGGCTGGTACCTCGGGTTTTTTAATAAGGGATTTAATTCATAATATTGATTTTTTAAAAAAGGATCGGGCCGAGGAAGTGATTCTAAGCTGCTGCAGCCTGGTTATTAATCTTAATTTCAAGGATGTATTAAAATTTCATCGACAAAAAGGGGCGGACATTACCTTTGTCTATAAAGAGGAGGAAATCTTTCCGGGAACTCGCCGGGATGAACTGTTTTTGGAGTTAGATGAAAAAGACAGAGTTCAGAGCTTTTCATCCTGGTTTAACCTGGAAAAGGATAAACAAAGGAAAAGCTTTTTAGAAATACTGATTATTAAAAAGGACTTATTACTGGAGCTGTTGGCCAACTATGATGCCTCTAATACAAAGGATTTGTTGGAGGTTATAGCGGGACACTTTGAGGAACTGAAGGTTTTCGGCTATCAGTTTTCAGGCTATGTGGGCAAGATTGGTTCTATTAAGGACTACTTTGAACGCAGCATGGATCTTTTAGACAGGGAAGTACAAAAAGAATTGTTTATGGGTAAAAATAAAATTCATACTAAAATCAATGATAATCCCCCCAGTCTTTATGGCAGGGAGACCGATGTGACTAATTCCTTGGTGGCCAGCGGTTGCAAAATTGAGGGATCGGCAGAAAATAGCGTTTTGTTCAGGGAAGTAAAAATTGAAAAAGGAGCAAAGGTTAAAAACTGTATTATTATGCAAAAATGCTATATTGAGGCCGATGCAATTTTAGAAAACGTTATCTTAGATAAATTCGCTCGAGTGGGGGCGGGAAATATCATTATAGGTAAAAGAAGTCAGCCGATAGTGATTAAAAAAGGTGAGTACATCTCTCAAAAGGGGGGTGTTTCATGATGAAAATTCTGTTTGCTGTTTCGGAGGGGGAACCTTTTGCTAAAAGCGGCGGTTTAGGCGATATTGGGGGTTCCCTGCCTAAGGCTTTGAGTAAAATGGGAGCCGATGTAAGAGTGATTATGCCTAAATACGGTACCATTCCCGAAAACCTCATCAATCAAATAAATTTAATCAGCGAGTTTAAGGTGGAATTGGGCTGGAGAAGGCAATATTGCGGCTTAGGTGGATTTCAGCATGAGGGGATTCACTATTATTTTATAGACAATGAGGATTATTTTAAAAGGGATCGGCTTTACGGATACGAAGATGACGGCGAAAGATTTGCTTTTTTCTCAGCGGGAGTATTGGAGAGTCTGGTTTATTTGGGTGGCTTTAAGCCGGAGTTAATTCATTGTAATGATTGGCACACTGCCCTGATACCTTTAATGCTGGAGGAACGCTTTCGGCATGATCCCTTTTATTTTGGATTGAAAACTATTTTTACTATTCATAATTTACAATATCAAGGGGTGTTTCCCTCCTTTTTGGCAGATGATCTGCTTGGCTTGGGGGGTAATTACAGGGCTAAGAAGGCCTTGGACTTTAATCAGGGAATCAATTTTTTAAAAAGTGCTTTAATTTATGCGGATAAAATTACCACAGTAAGCCCCGGTTACAGCCAAGAAATTCAAACGGAGTTTTTTGGTGAGGGCTTGTGGCAGGTTATAAAAATGAACAAAGGGAAACTCACCGGCATTTTAAATGGTATTGATTATGATCAATACAACCCCCTAACGGATCGGGAGCTTTTTCTTAATTACAGAACCTCCCTGGATAAAAAGGCCGGGAACAAAATTGCCCTGCAGGAGATGTTAAACCTGCCAATTGATAAAAAGGTGCCCATGCTGGCTTTAATCAGCAGATTGGTTTCCCAAAAGGGGCTGGATTTATTAATTCGTATTTTAGATGACTTGTTGCAAGGGGAATTGCAGTTAATCATTTTAGGCACGGGTGAGCAGCAATTTGAGGCAGATTTAGCCCGTTTTGCTGATTTTTACCCTGAAAAATTATCTGTAAACTTGGCCTTTGATGAATCCTTGGCCAGGAAAATTTATGCCGCAGCAGATATCTTGTTAATGCCCTCCTTGTTTGAGCCTTGCGGTTTATCACAGATGATCGGCATGCGATACGGTACTGTGCCCCTGGTGCGAGAGGTAGGAGGCTTAAGGGACAGTGTGAATCCTTTTAACGAATATACAGGTGAGGGCAATGGCTTTAGCTTTACTAATTATAACGCTCATGATTTTTTGAATACCATTTGGTATGCCTTAAAAATCTATTATGAGCAGCCGATTATATGGAAAAGGATTGTGTCCGGCGGCCAAAAAAGGGACTTTAGCTGGACAAACTCTGCTCAGAAGTATCTGGAGCTTTATCAAGAAACAATAAAGTAGAAAAATGGTTTTCTCAGCAGGCTGATTAATTGACGAGAGGTGGAAAAATCACAGGTGTTTGCACTTAAGGCTTATCATAACTCCCATGACTTATTTTACCGAAGCCCTTTTGGGGCGGTGTCAACCGGCACAATTATTACCTTAAAACTCAAAGTGGAAACTCAAGTACAAGGCCTGCAGTGCTTGCTCAGGCTTTTTGATCACAAGGGTAGGGAAGCTGTTTTTCCTATGATTTTAGAGGAGCAGCAGCAAATTGAGAACGACAGGCAGCTTGTTTTTTCGATTAATTATCAAACTACTCTTAAGCCGGATTTGCTATGGTACTACTTTCAGCTTATAGTTAATGACCAAATTATTTATTATGGTAATAATCAAGAACAATTAGGAGGCATGGGAGAGTTAAGGCAGAACAACCCCTTACCGTTTCAAATAACTCTTTTTAAACCAAGCCGAATTCCTTCTTGGTATAAAGAAGGAATTATGTATCAGATTTTTGTAGATCGGTTTTACAAAGGAAAGGAACCTTTAGCGTTCTTGGGCAAAAAGAATTTGGAGCAGGATCCTACAAAAAAATCTGCTTTATTTCATCTTAATTGGGAGGACAGCCCGGATTATTTAAAGGACCAAGGAGGCAGGATTATAAGGTGGAGTTTTTTTGGAGGTAATTTGCAAGGGATTATTGAGAAGCTAGACTATCTGGAGGGCCTGGGGGTAAGCATTCTCTATTTAAATCCTATTTTTCTGGCATCAAGCAATCATAAATATGATACAGCCGATTATTTTAAAATAGATCCCCTCTTTGGGGATCAAAAACTGTTTGAACAGCTAGTGTCCGAAGCTCAAAAAAGGGGCATAGCTTTGATTTTAGACGGAGTTTTCAGCCATACAGGTGCAGACAGTATTTATTTTAATAAGTACAATAATTTTAAAAATACAGGTGCCTTTCAATCTAAGGAATCCCCCTATTATCCTTGGTATACCTTCAGTGAATACCCCCATCAATATGATTCCTGGTGGGGGATAGATGTACTCCCCAATGTTAACAAAGACGATTCAAGCTATCAGAAATTTATTTATCAGGATGCAGATAGCGTGGTTAGATATTGGTTAAGGGCGGGTATCAAGGGCTGGCGGTTGGATGTGGCGGATGAATTGCCTGATAACTTTATTAAGGGAATAAAGAAAGCCTTAAAAGAGGAAGAACCCAATGGGGTTTTAATAGGTGAAGTTTGGGAGGATGCCTCCAATAAAATCAGCTACAATAAATTAAGAGAGTACCTTTGGGGTGATGAACTGGACGGGGTGATGAATTACCCCTTAAGAAAGATTTGGCTGGATTTTTTAACGGATCAAATTGACGGGGAGTCGGCTTACAGACAAAGCATGAGTCTCTATGAAAATTACCCTCGGGAAAACTTTTACGCCGGTATGAACCTAATCAGCAGTCATGATCGGGTGCGTGCCTTGACCATATTGGGGGGAGCCCCCTTGGAAGCTGATCTGACTGTTGAAGAAAGATCCGCCTACCGATTGCCTTTAGAAAAAAGGCAGCTGGCCATCAAAAGAATGAAACTGCTGGTGCTTTTGCAAATGACTTTTCCCGGAGTACCTTCGATTTATTA
>CAZCQT010000147.1:0-5085 GCA_964500905.1 uncultured Moorellales bacterium | reverse complement strand
AATGGAAATGATCTGTTACAATTAGGTGTGCCCCAAGGAAAAAGCCTTGGGCTGATGTTGGATACGATTTTAAAAAAGGTAGTCAACGAAGAGGTGGAAAACGAGAGAAAAAAGCTGTTAACTTTGGCTGAAAATCTTTATGCTGATTCGGTAAGTGAAATGAGCCAAATTCAATGACGACCGGATTTTTTAAAGGGGGCGGCGTAAATGAGCAGCAATATTACACTTTATGAGCGGCTAACAAATTTATATAAAATCGGTGAAGAAATGGCTCTCTCGTGGCGGGAGCGAAAGAATATCATTAATTATGTGATTGAAGCCAAGGAGAGTTTTCGGGAGAAGGACTTTAATGCCGTGGATAGTTTAGTTTTATCTCAATTTGCTTATTTGCGTTTTGATGAGCTGGTGCCGGGTTTATCGGTTGCTGCAAAACCAGTTAAAATAGGCGAACTGGCACAAAAAGAAGGCTTGGATAAGCTATACCGCCATGTAAGGGATGGAAGCAGCAATCGGAAACTTTTTGCCGCTCTTGTTGAGAGTCCCAGGTTTCGGGATGTAGAAATGAATTTTTATGTAAATAAAATAGATTTTAAACAAGAAAAACAATTTTCTGCCCTTACATATTTATTAAATGATAGAGCTGCGTATATTGCCTATCGGGGCACGGATGCAACCTTTGTCGGCTGGAAGGAAGATTTTAATATGACATTTACCAGCCCCGTTCCCTCCCAAGAGGAAGGAATAGATTACTTGAATACTGTAGGCAGTTTGCTGGCAGGTGAATTTAAAGTGGGGGGCCACTCTAAAGGAGGCAATATTGCAATTTATTCCTCCTTAAAATCTCACCCGTCGGTTAAAAAAAGAGTTACTGAGGTGTTCAGTCACGATAGCCCCGGATTTAAGGAAAACATTTGTAAGAGTCCCGAATACTTGGAGATGGGGGATCGCATTTATAAGTATTTGCCTCAAGCCTCTGTTGTGGGGATGTTTTTACAGCAGCAGGAAAACTACGTTGTAGTAAGGAGCAATCGGACCGGATTCATGCAGCATGATCCCTTCTCCTGGGTTGTTCATCAAGGGGATTTTCAGTATGTTGAAACAATCAAGAGCAGTGCTAAGTTTTTTAATAATACTATCAACCAGTGGCTGGATTCATTGGATGATGAAAAAAGGGAATTATTTGTGGATACCCTTTATCAAGTAATTAGTGCCGCAGAGGCGGAAACGGTTTACGACTTAACTGATGATTGGCACAAGAGGGCAATTGCAGTTCTTGGAGCGATTAAGGACATTGACAATGAAACCAGAAAATTTGTTTTGCAAACCATCAATGCTCTTTTTGTGATGGGCATAAAAAATCTTCGTGGCTACAGAGAAGAAAGCGATGAAAACAATAGCTAAATAATTTTTAAGTGGTGAAATTGATGGGGGATATTTTACTTTGCGATTTGGATGCTTTTTACGCGTCGGTAGAACAATTGGATCATCCGGAGCTGAGAGGAAAGCCTGTAGTTGTCGGGGGTCTTCACGGTAACAGAGGGGTGGTTGCCGCCTGTTCATATGAAGCTCGGTCTTACGGCGTAAGATCTGCCATGCCCATGATTACCGCCACAAGATTATGTCCTGAAGCAGTAGTTCGACCGGTTAACATGAAAAGGTATCGGGCAGTGTCCGCTAAAGTCTTTGCTGTCTATGAAAGCTTTACCTCATTAATTGAACCGGTTTCCATAGATGAAGCTTATTTAGAAGTTGAACAAAATAAAGGTATAGCAGTGGGTAAAGAAATCAGGAATGTAGTGAAAGCAGATTTGGGGCTGGCAGTCTCCATCGGAATTAGCAGCAATAAGCTATTAGCAAAGATCAGCAGCAATTTGGCCAAGCCCAATGGTATAATGGCTATCTGGCCAAAAGATGCCCCGGGGATTTTAGGTAATTACTCTATTCGAATCTTACCAGGAGTTGGCCCAAAAACCGCTGAGTATTTAAAAACCTTCGGGATTAAAACAATTGTAGATTTGGCCAAGCAACCCAAAGGGTGGTTTGTGAAGAATTTAGGAAAAAGAGGGGAAGAATTATTTGACTATGTTAACTGGGTTGATAGGCGTCCTTTGGAATTGGAGAGGGAACAAAAATCCATAGGCAGAGAAATTACCCTAATTGAGGATATTTTCCACAGGGAAGGTATTATTCCCCTGTTAAATGAGCTTAGTGAAGAGGTAGGTTACAGCTTAAGAAAATCTGGTTTTCAAGCTAGAACCTTAACTTTAAAAATCAGATTTTCGGATTTTACTACTATCACCAGAAGCAATACCCCTGGGGGATTTTTTTATACGGATGGGGATCTTTATAAGATGGCCCGTTCTTTGTTTGAGGAATTAAAAAGCTTAAAACCTATTCGCTTAATAGGAATACAGGTTTCCAATTTAGAAAAAGAGCTTCAGCTCAGCCTATTTAACGAGGCTAAAGAGAAAGAGGAAAAATTAGCGGATATTGTTGATAAATTAAACGAAAAATATGGAGAAAGAATTATCAAAAGGGGTGGCAGCTCTGAATTGTTATGATATTTTTAAAAATTATTTTGGGACGTATTGAAGTATATAAGTAAAAGTATTGGCTAAAGATGGCTTTTAGGAGCTGTCCTTTTTTGTTTTAAAACAAAAAAGGAGTCCCGTGGGAATAAAGGAGGGATTTTGTTGTAAAAAAAAGTAAAAACATCTACTTGTTTCTACAATTTTTATTCAAAGCATAACTTAAAATAAGGTAGCAATACATAGAAAAAAGTTAACAGGCTTGATGGGAGATAATGAAATGCGTTCCTTAAATGGGCACCAGGAATGCAGGGAGTCAATGGTGCAACCGCCCCAGATCTATTTAAAATATAGATGGGGTTTTTTATTTGCCGATTCAATTAAGTAGGGGGAAATCCCGGGGGGGTGATAATCATTTCAAGCAGGGGTGTAAAAAAAATTAATAAACTACAATTGGGTCTTTTTTCTGTAATAATTATTATTTCCTTATCTATTACGGGTCTGGGTTTGGCAGCTTGGCAAGATCAAGTATTAAATGTCGGTTTCATTTCAACAGGTAATATTGATTTAGTTTTTACTAAAGCAGTTTTATCGGGTAATAGGCTTGATGAAGTAGAGGCGGATATTGCATCCGACGGTAAATCAATCAGTGTCAGCGTTAATGATGTTGAAAAGAACGAGGTAATAGAATTGGATTATGAGGTATTAAACAGAGGCAGTATACCTGTTAGATTTTATACTCAAATCGGTGGCAGCATTTCTGGTTTAGAAATAGACAATAGATTTCCCAATAACCCCTTTAAAGGCTACAATGACGGGCATGTCATGATTAAAGCAGGGGAAGACGATGAGCCTTCCTCACATAGCTTTAATCTGAGCCTCTATTTTCGGCAGTGGAATTAAATATTTTATTTGCCCTTACTTATTAAGGGGGTGATCAGATGCCATATTTTTTGAAGCGAAGGAGGTGAACGAGTGAAGAAAGTTAAGCTAATAGTTCTCGTTATGGTAGTGGCTTTTATACTGATGGGAGCAGGTTACGCAGCTTGGACTGATGTTACTGAGATCAATGGCACGATTACAACCGGGTGGTTGGATGTGAAATTTGCTAACCCCAGCAGCACGGATTCCCTTGGTTATATTGATCCGGAAATGTCCTATGATGTTGGTTGCACAAAAGCAAGTCTTTCGGGAGATGATGGGAAAACGCTTCAAGTAGAGATTGACAATGGGTATCCGGGCTACAACTCAGAGGTAAAGTTTGATATCGAAAATAAAAGCAGCATACCGGTAAAAGTAAAAGACATTGTTATTACAAAAAATTTTGGCGACGAATTGGAGATAAGTTTTGCGGAAATTGAAGAGTTAAAAGGAAAGGAAATAGCTGTGGGGGCCAGTCTAAAAGACATTCATATTGTTAATCTCATTACGGAAGAAGCCCAACAAAATTCAAATTACAGCTATAGTGTAACAATTACCTTCCAGCAATGGAATATTGATTAGTTTCAGGGGAGACCAATTTAAAAAAACTTAGGAGGAATTAATAAATGAAAAAAATTAAACCTATATTTATAGTGCTTTTAATAGCAGCAGTTTTAATGGGTGCGGGTTATGCTGCTTGGACAGACAGTAACACCGTTGAGGGTACCATTGGCACGGGTGTGCTTAGTGTGGTAATTAATAACGACGAAGGCTATGAGCCCTTGCTCAATCTTCCTATTTACATGGGCGGATCCTCACCTTTTGTGTGGGAGGGCAATAAAGGAATGGACTTTGGAATTTCTAATCTTTACCCCACTGTCTATGATCCCAATGACTCTGAAACTTTTGCTGAGTTGGTTTTTCAATTAAATAATGTTGGTACTGTACCTGTTAAACTGGCGGGTTTAAATGTTGAAATTAGCGGACCAAATGGGTTTGCCTTGACAGGTAAAGGACACGGCGGCCATGGTCCCGGCCATGGTCATGGGGATGGTAGTGGCAATGATCCCGGTAATGACGAGGAGGATCTCCCTACACCAGATTTGGATTCTATTTGGAGCCATCTATGGGTGGAAATTCAAGGAGCTACAGGGGATACCACTTTTGATCCGATCAAATGCAAGCTGGCGGAACTTAATTCTGTATTAAGCGAACTTGACCTAGACTGTTTTGTAATTTATCCTGACGGATCTCTTAATTTTAATGTAAACAATTACATTAGGTTTTGGTTAGATGAGGAAAGCGGGAATGAAGACCAGGATAAGAGTGTAGACTTCAGTCTTACTTTTGATTGGAAACAATTCAATATGTAATTCATCTTAAAAAATAAGTTTGTGGCTTCCTACCGGGGAAAGGTAGACCATCTCTCCCCGGTAATTAATTATTATTATTGATGGAGTAGGATTTTAAGTGTTGAGGTGAGCAAAAAAATGAAGGTAAAAGCCTTGATTATCTTAAGCTGTTTAGTGTTTTCTTTCTTGCTATTGCCGGGGAGCAATTCCAGCTGGCAAGGCATGCTTACAGTGGATGGGATCATCAATACCCAGGGAGCAATCGAAGAAAAGAAAGAAGCAGA
>CAZCQT010000146.1:0-5097 GCA_964500905.1 uncultured Moorellales bacterium | reverse complement strand
GATCGCCCGGTTTAAATGCGTTTGCTACCTTGTCTTTAGCCAATAAAGCTCCAATAGGAACTCCCCCGCCTAAGCCCTTGGCCAGGGTCATAATATCAGGCTCTACCCCATAAAACTCATAGGCAAATAGTTTTCCTGTTCTGCCCACACCTGTTTGCACTTCGTCAAAAATTAAAAGCAGATTTAAGTCATCACACAACTGACGCACACTCTTTAGATATTCCCTTGCTGCCGGGTGAACTCCGCCCTCCCCTTGGATAGGCTCCAGCATAATAGCACAGGTGTGCTCCCCTATTGCTTCCTTGAGTGCCTTAAGATCATTAAAAGGAACATATTTAAAGCCAGCGGGCAGAGGGTTAAAATCCTGATGGTATTTATCCTGACCTGTTGCTGTTAAAGTCGCTAAGGTTCTGCCGTGAAAGGATTTGCCCATGGTAATAATTTCAAACTTTTCTTTGTCCGAATTTTTTGCCGCATATTTTCTGGCCAGCTTAATGGCACCTTCATTGGCTTCCGCACCGCTATTGGCAAAAAAGACCTTATCAAAGCAGGAATTTTCCACCAAGATTTTGGCCAATTTAACTTGGTTTTCAATCCAATATAAATTAGAGATATGGATTAATTGCCGGCTTTGCTCCTGTAGGGCCTCAACCAACGCCGGATGCCCATGACCTAAAGAATTAACAGCTATTCCTGCCACAAAATCCAAATACTCCTTGCCGTCGGCATCCCAGACCTGACAACCCTTCCCTTTTACTAAAGCTATAGGTAAACGGCCGTAGGTATTCATTACATATTGCTCTCCTAATTGCCTGAGCTCTTGATTATTCATTTTGCACCTCCATTAAAAAACAACTTCCGTTCCAATTCCTTCATCAGTAAAAATCTCCAACAGTATAGAATGGGGCAAACGACCATCAATAATATGGGTTTTAGCCACCCCGCCCTTGAGAGCGTTTACGCAGCATTCCACCTTGGGGATCATTCCTCCTGCAATTACCTTCTTTGCTATCAGATCCGGAACTTCTTCTACTTTTAAAGAAGAAATTAAAGAATTTTGATCTTCATAATCTGCAAAAATGCCTTCCACATCTGTCAGCAAAACCAACTTATCCGCCTTAAGAGCCGCAGCCAACTCCCCTGCCACATAATCCGCATTAATATTATAGGTTTTACCGTCCTCACCAATACCTGTAGGGGCAATAACGGGAATAAAACCTTGGGCGGTAACAGTTAAAACGATGCCCGTATTGATCCTTTCTACATCTCCTACAAAACCGAGATCGATGATTTGTCCATCATTTACTTCAGACATTGTATCAATCTTCTTTTTTGCCGCTTCAATCAGTTTTCCATCTTCGCCGCTAAAACCAACTGCCTTGCCCCCCAAGTGGTTAATCAAAGCTACTATTTCCTTATTTACCTTACCTGCCAGTACCATCTCCACAATACTCATGGTCTCCTCATCGGTAACTCTTAAACCCTGAACAAAGGAGGATTTAATTCCCAAGCGTTTAAGCATCTCGTTTATTTCCGGTCCCCCGCCATGAACTATAATAGGATGCATCCCCACCAGTTTCATTAGGATTACATCTTCGATCACTGCCTTTTTTAACTCTTCATTGAGCATGGCATGACCGCCGTATTTGATTACAATAGTTTTTCCGTGAAATTTCCTTATATATGGCAGGGCTTCTATCAAAATAGCAGCCTTTTCTAAAGCAGTTAATACCAAATTAATCCCCCCTATGTCCTATATTCCGCATTAATTTTGACATAATCATAAGAAAAATCGCAGCCAAAGGCCAAACCTGTTTCCATGCCCTGATGCAAATCCAAGCTAATTGTAATTTCATCTTCCTGCAAAATTGCCTTGGCTAAATCCTCATCAAAAGGTATGCCTCCACCAAGAGCGGCAACCTTGACTTCCCCGGCTTTACTTTTTAGGTAGATATCCACCACTTCCGGATTGAACTCTGCACCGGAGTAACCTGCCGCACATAAAATTCTACCCCAATTAGGATCCTCACCGAAGAGGGCCGTTTTTACTAAGCTGGACGCGGCCACAGACTTAGCCACCATCCTGGCGGCTTGAATACTCTCCCCGCCTTTAACCAATACCTCCAGAAGCTTAGTGGCACCCTCACCATCCCTGGCAATTTCCCTGGCTAAATCAATACAAACCTGGGTTAAAGCCTTAACGAATAGTTCGTATTCCGGATGCTCTGCAGTCAATAAGTTATTTTCCCCAGCCCCATTTGCCATAACTAATACTAAATCATTGGTGCTGGTATCCCCATCCACTGTCAGCATATTAAAGCTGCCATCCACTGCCTTTTTTAAGGCCTTTTGCAAAGCTGCTTTTTCAATTGACAAATCTGTTGTGATAAAACATAGCATGGTAGCCATATTGGGATGAATCATGCCTGACCCTTTGGCTATTGCACCTATTTTTATTTCTTTACCTCCAATGGTTAAGCTGTAGGCAGTTTCTTTAACAGTCAAATCAGTAGTCATAATGGCTGCTGCCGCATCTTTGCCGCCATCGGGATTTAAGCTGCTGATTACAGTCTTGATTCCCCCTGTAATTTTTTCCATTGGTAAGGTTACACCTATTACACCTGTACTGGCAACTAAAACATCTTTTACGGATAGTTCAAGGCCCTTGGCGGTTTCCTGGGCCATTTTCAAAGCATCAATTTTGCCCTGTTCCCCTACACAGGCATTGGCATTACCGCTATTGATTATAACTGCCCTGACCAAATTATGGTTTAGCTGCAAATGCTCCATATCCAACAACAAAGGGGCCGCCTTGACTAAATTAGCGGTAAATACACCCGCTCCTACAGCCGGTCTTTCACTATAAATTAAAGCTAAATCCTTTTTGCCGCTTTTTTTAATACCCGCCACTACACCGGCGGCCAAAAAACCCTTGGGTGCGGTGATATTTCCTTCAATTTTATTGAAATTAGCCATTTTCAATTCGCTCCTTAAGGATAGATTCCATTAAAATTAAGACCCGTAGTCTCCGGCAGTTTAAATAATAGGTTCATATTTTGCACTGCCTGACCCGCTGCCCCTTTAACCAGGTTGTCAATAGCGGAACAAACAATTAAACTGCCTGTTCTATTGTCAACAGTTAAATTAATTAGACAATTATTAGAGCCGTAGGTCCATTTTGTATGGGGCCATTGCCCTAATTTTAAAAGGTGAACAAAGGGTTGCCCCGCATAAAAATCTTGATAAACATGTCTTACCTGATGCTCGGACACATTGGGCTTTAACTTAGCATAACAGGTTGACAGGATTCCCCTGGTCATAGGAGTTAAATGAGGGGTAAATATAACAGAAAAGAACTCATCCGCCAAGGTATTAAGCTCCTGTTCAATTTCCGGTGTATGGCGATGGCTTGCTACCCCATAGGGGTGAATATTCTCATTTACTTCCCCATAGTGAGTAGTTAAACTTGCACCTCGGCCCGCCCCGGATAGACCGGTTTTAGCATCAATAATTATAGTATTGCTTTCAATTAAACCATTGCCCAAGGCAGGGGCTAAAGCAAGTATGGCACTGGTAGGAAAGCAACCCGGGTTTGCTACAATATTTGCACCTATAATTTTTTCCCGATGCAGTTCAGGCAAACCATAAACTGCTTCTTTTGTAAGAGTGGGGTTGCTATGTTCCGCCCGGTACCACTCTTCATATTTTCTATAATCCCTAAAGCGGAAATCTGCTCCCAGGTCTATTACCTTCTTTTTTTGTTTTAGACCCTCTTGAACTACTTCACCGGAAAGGCCATGAGGCAATGCTACAAAAACCACATCGCTTTCACTTATCACCTGTTTGTAGTCCGCTGCTGTGCACTGTAAATCTACGCTGCCCATTAAGCTAGGATAGATTTCCCTCATTGCCTCTCCTTGGTAACTGCGAGAAGTCAAAGAAATTAATCGGACCTGTGGATGGGAAGATAAAATACGCACTAATTCAACTCCCGTATAACCTGTTGCACCGATCACACTTGCTTTGATCATGACTTGCATCACTCCTAACCTGTTAGCATATTTTTAAAAATAATTATGGTAATAATTATACATCCATATGTATTATTATTCAATACTTATTTTAATTAAAATTTATTGCCTTTTAAAACCACCCTCATATATAATCTTAAGAGAAGGACAATAAAAATACTATACCACAGAAAGGATAATTATTATGAAATTAATTAATAAAGGAAAAACCAAAGATGTTTATGCACTGGAAGATGGAAATTATTTATTGAAATTTAAAGATGAGTTGACCGGAACTGATGGAGTTTTTGATCCGGGGGCAAATACAGTGGGCCTAACCATAGAAGGTGCCGGCAAATCCGGCTTAAAAATGTCGGCCCACTTTTTTAAGCTAATGCAAAGTAAGGGCATTCCTACTCATTTTGTAGAGGCAAATCTAGAAGAAGGAACTATGGTTGTAAAAAAAGCCACCATGTTTGGTCATGGTTTGGAGGCAATTTGCCGATATAGGGCAGTTGGCAGTTTTCTGAGAAGATACGGACTGTATGCCAAAGAAAAACAAACCCTTGATGGCCTAGTGGAAATTACCTTAAAAGATGATTCTAGAAATGATCCCCTCATCAATGATGATGCTTTAATTATGCTGGGAATTGTAAGCAAGGAAGAGCTTTATATTATAAAAAGGCTGACCAGGGAAATCAGCGATCTGGTTAAAGAGGAGTTGGCCAAAAGAGATTTGGAATTGTATGATATCAAACTGGAATTTGGAAAAATTGGTGAGCATAATCAAATTGCCCTCATTGACGAAATCTCCGGAGGCAGCATGAGAGCCTATAAAGACGGACAACATGTCAAACCACTAGAGCTTGAAAAACTATTTTTTGGTCAATAGCTTAACCGGTTGTAACATAAAAAGACACAGGAGCATTAGGGGGAAGTTTTTTATATCATTGGACAAAGGAAAAACATCCCCCGTGTCATTTAAATTTGCCCGTCTCAATAATTTTTTGGCCGTCTAGCCAAAGAGTAGGATTTAGCAAGACACCATCCAAATGACTGGCCACTTCTACTGTACCACCGAAGGTGC
>CAZCQT010000145.1:0-5115 GCA_964500905.1 uncultured Moorellales bacterium | reverse complement strand
CAAGAATATTAATTGTTGGTTTGCTAGCAGTAGGGCTTTTGGCTGGCTGCGGCCAAGTGCCTGAGGCTCCCGTAGGATTGAGTCAATTTACTGATTCTGGAATTAACCCGGATTCCTGGGCAAGGGTTCCTGCTGGTATCTTTTTGACCGGCCAGTATGATCTGGCGGTTGATCTTGATTATGAATACGAAATAATGGTAACAGAGGTAACAAACGCCCAATATGCTAGGTTTTTAAATGAGGCTTTGGAAGCCGGTGTTATCAGAATAGCTCCGGGGGAAACCATTGATGGCTATGACCACCTAAAGGGCGGTGCCATCAGATATGAAGGAAATGCGGTTTTCGGTCACTACGATGGCGATGCTTATAACGATGGTCGACATGAAGAAGAAATTCCTGCCGGAGATTACGTACTGATTCCTTTTGAGGATGTTGCCTCTAGAATCAATTTTGATGGTAGCCGCTTTACCGTAAAAGAATATTATGAGAATCATCCTGTAACCATGGTTAGCTGGTTCGGTGCCAAAGCTTATGCAGATTTCTATGGCTATCGTTTGCCTACCGAGTTGGAATGGGAAAAAGCAGCTCGTGGTATGGATGATAATCGCCCCTACGCTTGGGGAGATTTGGAAAACAAAAAGGCGGCCAGTTTCTATAAGTATGGCAGCCCCTTCCAAACTAAAAACGGTTGGACTGACACCGGCCCTGTAGGTTTTTATAATGGTAAAACCTATGGCAATTACCAAACTATAGATGCAAAAAGTCCCTATGGTGTTTATGATATGAACGGTAATGTGGCTGAGTGGGTAGGGGATATTTGGTTCGAGTTGCACGATCGAGTTTTTAAAGGCGGACATAAAAACTCATACGCCATTGATGGCCGCATTTGGAAAAGAAACAGTGCACCTCCCCAATATGTAAGCTCCAATGTTGGCTTCAGGTGTGTACGGGATATTTAAACTAGTGTTTATCGGAGGAGGGATGGCTTTTGGAGACGCAAATTGTTGTCACCAATAAGCAAAGTCCTGAGCCGCCGATATCCATTAATACCAAAATTAAAGCATACTGGAGTCTTATAAAGGATAAACAGACTTTACTCTTGGTGTTAACAGGCTGGGCCGGTTTCAGTACGGCCTCCTGTCCCGTAAGGGGTATACAAGTAGAATTGCCATTGATGGCCAGCTTGTTTCTGGCCATCAGTGGTGCTACTGTTTTGAATATGGTAATTGATCGTGATATCGATGCCAAGATGGATCGTACCACAGCAAGACCTCTGCCTACCGGAGTGTTAAGCTTTAAAGAGGGATTAGGTTTTGCGGTTTTGCTTTCAATTCTGGGGCTTGTTTGGTCTTTCCATATTAACTCCTTATATGGGTGGGTTGTTTTAGGCGGTTTATTGACTAATGTTGTAGTATATTCTCTAATGCTAAAGAGAAAAACCCCTTATTCCATAATTTTTGGCGGAATAGCGGGAGGAATGCCAATTTTAGCTGGTAGAACATTAGGTTTAGGTAACATAGATTTGATCGGTATCCTTTTAGCTTCAGCAATTTTATTATGGATACCAATCCATATTATGACATTTAGCATCAAGTATGCTCATGATTATGGTCAAGCGGAAGTGCCAACTTTTCCATCGGTATATGGTGTTAATACTACCAGGCTTTTAATAGCTACATCCGCAGTTTTGGCCAGTTTATGTATGGTTCTGGCCGGTTACTTAATAGGCATGCAAGGTTATTTGCAAATTACCCTGGTTTTGATTAGTATGGCTTTGGTGTCATTTGCAGTAATATATGTCAAGAACCCATCGCCTAAGCTGGATATGAGGATGTTTAAAATAGCATCTCTTTACATGATGGGTGCCATGCTTCTAATGGTTTTTATCAGATAAGCAAGTTTAACAAAATAATTTTAAATAAAAAGAGGGTGTTCAATAGCACCCTCTTTTTGTGTTTTATTTTACTTTATTTTTCTTTCATTTATAATAAAAGTGGAATTGTGATTTGTATTTATGGGGTGACAAGATGTTAATAGCTAAATTAGTAAAGGAAAAAGCTTTGGACTGCGGTTTTGATCTGGCTGGCATTACAACGGCTGAGCCTTTGACTGAACTGGCGGAGGTTTTAAAAGCACGGCAGCACAGGGGTGAAAAAACAGTTTTTGTAACACCTGATCTCAAACAACGAACTGAACCAAAAGCATATTTTGCCAAGGCCAAGGCTATCTTGATGGTAGGTCTTAACTACTATTCGGTTCCTGCCCCTGAAAAGTTCGGCTATGGTAAGTTTGCAAGATATGCTTGGGGGGAGGATTACCACCTGGTTTTTAAAGAAAAACTACAAAAGCTGGCGGCGGAGTTAAAGCAGGTTGAGCCTCTTTTAGAATATAAACTGTTTGTAGATACGGGACCTTTAATAGAAAGGGAACTGGCTAAAAAAGCCGGTTTAGGTTTTATAGGAAAGAATGGCTCTTTGATAAACCCGAAATTTGGTTCATGGATACTGCTTGGAGGCATGGTCTTAAATTGGGAATTGGAAGCGGATTTGCCCATGAAAGATAACTGCGGGAACTGTGATTTATGTATAAAGGCTTGCCCGTCAGGAGCAATAAAAAAGCCCTACCAGATAGATACAAGCCTTTGCTTATCCTATTTAACTCAAAAAAAGGACTGTTTGGGGGTAGACGAGTGTCAACAGCTTCAAAATAGAGTTTTTGGTTGTGATACCTGCCAAGATGTTTGTCCAATTAATCGGAGGATAGCTAAAGAAACATTGGAAAAACGGCTCCTGGCAAGGGATCATTTATTTTTAACTCCCGAAGTAATTTTAAAATTAAACAAAAAGGAGCTTGAACATTATTTTTCTAAAACGGCTGCTCTTTGGGTTGGAAGTAATCGCATCAAAAGAAATTTTTTGATTGTTTTGGTAAACAACAAAAAAACAGAGGCTTTACCCTACTTGATTAGCTCCCTTGGTGAACCCTCACCTTTACTGAGGAGACAGGCTGCTTTATTGCTAAGTGTTTACCGGGAAAAGGCAGCCTTATCAGCTCTGGAGGATGCTTTGCACAAAGAAAGAGAGCCTGATGTATATTTGCAAATTCAATTGTCTTTACAGCAGATGACCGGTAGAAGGTAAAAGCTAAAGGCCTGCTGAAGCAGGCCCTTAGTTCGATTTTTCACCTTAAAGCGTTAAAATGTTTTGGATTATCTGTAAAAGTTTGATATAGGCCTTTCCCCTTAAGTTCATCAAAGGGAATGCTGACACTTGGGGCCCCCAAAAGCTCCAACCCCACCGATTGAGAATACCGTGGATTTTTAATGAAATCCGGTTTTTGGTTCTCACTCATGATATAGTAATAAGCTGCACCCTGCTTTTGTGCAAATGGCGTGTGAAGAAAATCTGCCTTTGAATTAACCAAGCTTGAAACAACCAGGTTATCTTGTACCGTGTTAATTAATACTAAACCATAGCCGGGCGGGATAAAAACCTTGTCCTCTTTTTTTGCCGAAATCACACGAACTTCTTCTGCTTCATCAGCCCTGTTATTTTTTTGCAGTAAGAATAAGCCTTCACCCCATAAAACCTCATAAATTGCTGCATAGGTTTCATGGCTATCGGGTTTTAGGGAAAAAAAGTGGCCGGAAGTTTTATTAAACTCATTGGCATTTAAACCGGGTAAAATCACTGTTAAATCATAGCGTAGTTGCATTTCCTGAAACAGTAGTGAATCCTTTTCTTTATAAACACCCAGATATGTACAATATAAAGGGTGCTTGTTAAGTGTTTCTGGTTTGTGGTATACCACATCTAAAATGTTCTCCAAATAGTAAACATCCGGTTCCGGATAAAAAATTTCCTCCCCAAAGGCCAGCGATCCATCTTGTGAGATTTTGATCTCCGAACCAATAAGCATTGGATAACCTCCCCAATTTCTATTTCTACCTAATTATAACTGATAGCAGGGAAATTTTAAAGAGCATTTGGACCTTCATGCCAGTAATAGGCAGTGAAAATAAACAGAAGTGACCACACATTTAATTATTTTTGAAGTTAAAGGATATCAGCTACCATTGTTGAAATATATATGTTAAAGTTTTTCTAAGGGGGGTTGAATAAAAGGTGTATTGGAATGAGAAATACGAGCGTTTACCGCAATCAGAAATTAAAATGCTTCAATTGGAGAGATTAAAACAAACAGTTGAGCGTTGTTATTATTGTGTGCCGCATTATCGGCAGGCAATGCAAGAGCTTGGCATTGAGCCGGATCAAATTAAAAGCCTGGATGTTCTTCAAAAGTTGCCATTTACCACCGAGACGGATTTAAGAGATAACTACCCCTATGGTATGTTTGCAGTTCCCCTAAGCGAGGTAGTTAGAATACATTCTTCCTCAGGTACAACTGGGAAGCCTACTGTGGTTGGCTACACTAGAAACGATTTAAATACCTGGTCGGAATTGATGGCCCGATCCTTAGCCTGTGGAGGTGCCTCCAAGGGTGATGTAATTCATAATGCTTATGGATATGGTCTGTTTACGGGTGGGTTGGGGGTTCATTACGGTGCAGAAAGATTGGGGCTTTCTGTAATTCCTATCTCCGGCGGTAATACCAAAAGACAGATTATGATTATGAAGGATTATGGCAGTACAGTCTTGACCTGTACTCCATCCTATGCTTTGTTTTTGGCAGAAGTTATGAGGGAAATGGGATATAGCAAGGATGATTTTAAACTTAAAATAGGGGTTTTTGGGGCAGAGCCTTGGTCAGACAACATGCGGAAGGAAATAGAGGAAAAGCTAGGTATTACAGCCCTTGATATTTATGGTTTAAGTGAAATTATTGGCCCCGGTGTTGCTATAGAATGCCCTGAAAAGCAAGGTTTGCATATTTGGGAGGATCATTTTATAGCAGAGATCATTGATCCAGATACGGGAGAGGTACTGCCCCCCGGTGAGCAGGGAGAACTGGTGATTACCTCTCTTACCAAGGAAGCACTGCCCATGCTCAGATACAGAACCAGGGATATTACCAGAATAATAGAAGAGCCTTGCACCTGCGGCAGAACCCATAAAAGGCTTTATCGCTTTAGCGGCAGAACCGATGATATGTTAA